>NZ_JBOEFX010000018.1:0-93592 GCF_050633125.1 Lewinella sp. | reverse complement strand
CTGCGCGAGACCTCTAAAAAAAGCCTCTGCACCTCTGCGTCTCTGCGCGCCACCTATCTAGTCGTAATCGCCCTCTACCTACAACTCCCCCTCTTCGCCCAGTTTTCTACGATTCAGCTTAATCAAGCGGAACGGGCCTGGTACGAAAATGACCTGCTACGCAGCGAGCACAATATCCATACCGCCATTTTACCTTGGCGCACCTCGGAGGTCAGTCCTTACAGCCGAAAAAGCGAATTACTACCCGATAGCATCACCAAAGCACCTGGTTTCAATAATTGGTTTGATCGCAAAGCTTTTCAAGAAAACCTTTTCTCTTTCCAAGGAGAAGATTACTGGCTGACCATCAACCCCGCCGTTCATTTTGAATACGGGCAGGAAAGTGAATCATCAGATTACGAAACCACCTACCGCAACAGTCGTGGCCTCCGCATTGAAGGACAGTTGGGCAAGCGGTTTTCCTTCTATACCTCTTTGGTAGAAAGTCAGGCCCGTTTTGCGGCACACGTCAATCAGCAGGCCGGGGCTTCCAGGGTGGTACCCGGTTACTGGCTCCGAAAAGGCTTCCGCGATTTCGCCTCCGATTTTGCCTACGCCTCGGGCGAGATCGCTTACACGCCAGCAAAATTCTTCCATCTGCGACTTGGCCGTGGCAAGCAGTTTCTTGGCGAAGGCTACCGCTCGATGCTACTTTCCGATAACAGTGTCAACTATCCATTCTTCCGGATCGAAACAACAGTGGGGAAAATCAAGTACATTAACCTTTGGGCGGTGATGAACGATATTCGGCCAGAAATTGCAGTTGACGGAAATGTATATGCTAAGAAATATTTGTCAATGCATTACTTGAGTATTAATATTGGCCAACGCTGGAACCTAGGTTTTTTCGAAGGAATCATGTGGGGCGATGAGCTCAATCGTTATGGCTTCGATGTCAATTTTTTCAACCCGGTCATCCTTTATCGCCCAGTGGAATTCGCGCAAGGATTTTCTGGCGGCAATACCCTCATGGGAATAAATACCAGTTTTCAATTCAATCGGGGCATCAAAGCCTACGGGCAGGTCGCTATTGATGAATTTACCTTTTCCGAAATCCGTGACTGGACCAATGGCCCCTGGCGTAATATGCTGGCCTGGCAGTTGGGGGTAAAGTGGGGGGATGCCCTAGGGGTTCGCAACCTGTTTGTACGCGCTGAATACAACTCTGCTCGCCCGCATACCTACAGCCACCGTGATGTACTCACCAACTGGGGGCACTACAACCAGCCCTTGGCTCACCCGCTAGGCGCCAACTTTAGGGAGATTTTAGTACAAATCAATTATCGCAAAGGGCGTTGGCAAGGTCAAGCTGCAGTGCATACCGCATTGCTAGGTCGTGACGAAAACAAAGAAGCCAATTGGGGCGGCAATATTTATAAGTCCTTTGATGTACGCTCGGCAGATACGGGGCTGTTTCCTGGCAGCGGCATAGAAAGCCAACTTCTTTACTGGCGGGCAGAAATTGCGTACCTTGCTAACCCTGTTTACAACCTACGCTTGCAACTAGGTATTCAAAGCCGCACGGAAGATGAACCTGCACTGGGCTTGCCCAATAGCCAGCACATTTACTTTGGCTTGAGTACCAACATGTACGAATTGTATCAGGACTATTAGTGATCAGAATCCCCCCATGAAGTTCAATTCCCAAAAATCAATTTTAGGCGCTAGCCCAATTGCCGGTTATGTCACCAAATTATTTATATTTGGTGTAGATATGGTATATGCGCTCATTGCTATTACCATTGCCCTCTTACTGACCGGGGACTTTGAGTTTGAACGCCTTAATCTTTTACTGACTTGGGGCCCGGTGTTGTTATTGGCATTTCGAGCAATTTCCTTTATTGTTTTTCGAACCTATCTGCTGATCGTTCGCTATGTAGGCGAGAAAGATTACAAAAGTGTTTTTTATGCCGTCAGCCTTTCTTCGGCTGTTTTCTTTTTGCTGCTCAAGTTTTTGGCCACACCATTTAAACCCAAGGAGGTACTACCTATCGTTTTAGTCGATTATTTCGTGCTGCTACTTTTGGCAGGCGGCTCACGGATTGTCTTGCGCCTATTGTTTGACCGCCTCAGGTTGCAGGGTGTCAACCGATTGAATACCGTCATTTTTGGTGCAGGAGAATTGGGCGCCATGTTGCTCAACGTGCTCAAACAGAATACGACCCACAATTATCGGGTAACCGCTTTTTTTGACGATAACCCAAGGGTTCATAAGAAATACCTCAATGGCGTTCGAATTTTCAATCCTGAAAAGTCGTTTGCAGGAGTTGTTAAAAAGTACAATATAAAATATGCCATCATAGGTATCAACGAGTTGCCGGAAACCCGGAGGGTGGCATTTATTAATGAGTGTCTGGAACATCAGGTTAAAGTATTGAAGGTTCCGCCAACGGAGAATTGGTTGAACAGTACTTTGAATTTAGGGCAGTTGCGTAAGGTTCGTTTTGAGGACCTCCTCAGTCGTCCTCCCATTCAGCTGGACCAGGAAGGTATCAGTGGAAGTATCAAGGGAAAGGTCGTTTTGGTAACAGGATGTGCAGGGTCTATTGGCAGTGAAATTGTCAGGCAATTGTTGCCCTATGAACCGGGATTGTTGATTGGCTTGGATCAGGCAGAAACTCCTTTGGCACAATTAGAACTGAGTTTAAAAAAAGAGGTAAAGAATAAACTGTTCTTGCCGGTTATCGGTGATGTGCGAAATAAGGCTATGTTAGAACAGCTTTTTGCGACTTACCAGCCAGAATATGTTTTTCACGCGGCAGCGTATAAACATGTACCCATCATGGAGCATTTTCCTTCGGAGGCGATACGTACCAATGTGATAGGGACGATGAATTTGGCGGATTTAGCAGTGAAACATCAGGTGCAAAAATTCGTGATGGTCTCCACAGACAAGGCGGTCAACCCCAGCAATGTGATGGGGGCTTCCAAGCGAATTGCTGAAATCTACGTCCAGGCGCTCAGTAGTAGGGGAGACCATGAAACCCAGTTTATTACGACCCGTTTTGGAAATGTTCTAGGCTCTAACGGTTCGGTAATTCCAATTTTCAAAAAACAAATCGAACAAGGGCAAGCCGTAACCGTCACGCATCCAGAGGTTACCCGATTCTTTATGACGATCCCGGAAGCTTGCCAGTTGGTATTGGAAGCCGGTGCGATGGGTAAGGGCAGCGAAATTTTCATTTTTGATATGGGCGAACCTGTCAAAATTGTTGACCTCGCGCAGAAAATGATCCAGATGGCAGGGCTGATTCCAGGAGAGGATATCAAAATACGCTTCACTGGACTTCGCCCTGGCGAAAAACTTTACGAAGAACTGCTCGACGATGGTGAAGGCGTGATTGCTACTCACCATCCCAAAATCCAAAAAGCAGCAGTAAGAGCCAATGATTACCACGAAGTACAAGCCGATATGGCAGCCCTCGTAAAGCTGATGGACCAAAATGATGTATTGTTACTGGTGGGTAAAATGAAAGACATTGTTCCTGAATTTTCAAGTCGCAATTCAAAATTCTCGGTATTGGATAACAGCGAAATAAGCAAATAGCTTGCGGCATCCTCTATGCAGCTCCCTTTAAAAAAACTCTACCTAAGAACGATTGGCCGCTGGCTGACCTCAGACCTTTTTGCCTACCGGATGCCCGTTTCCGTTAAAGGGATTTGTTTTATTGACGGCAAAGTCATTTTGTTGAAAAATGAGCGGAATGAATGGGACTTGCCAGGTGGAAAAATAGGACGGAGAGAAGGGGTTAAAACAGCCTTGAAACGGGAAATAAAAGAAGAGCTGGGTATCGAAGTGCAGGTGGAAGAACTGCTGGAGGTGTTTACAGTTAGGGTGAAGGACCAAGTGACTGTATTAATTATTTTATATTTGTGTACAACCAAAGCTAACTCACAGGATTTGCAAATAAGTCAGGAAAGTTTTGAAATTGGCTGTTTTTCATATGATCAGTTATATAGTTTGAATCTAGAGCCAAAGTACCTCTATCATCTTGAAAAGATGCGGGCATCGGCGTCCCATAAAGAAATTTAGTCATCCAACCTTCCATCCTCCTTGTCTCTAATTCTGCTTTCAACATCCTGCATTTTCGTAGGAGCTTATGGCGAATGCTTCTACAGGAAGGGTATAATGTTATTGCACTAGCACCCGCAGACGGCAAAGAAAAATTGCTGGAAAAAGCAGGCCTGCGTTTTATTGATCTATCTAGTTTACAGCAATATGGCAACGGCCCAGTCAGCGATGTTTTGTTATACAAGACATTGGTGAGAAAATACGGAGACTTACGGCCCGATCTCATTCTCCATTTTACCATAAAACCTAATATTTACGGTAGTGTAGCCGCCCAAAAAGTAGGTATTCCTTCTATTGCGACGATCACTGGCCTGGGGACAACCTGGCTCAATGGGGTGTTGTTGCGCAAGATTACTCAAGCCCTCTATCGCTTTAGTTTGCCAGCGTCTAACGTCATTGTTGGGCAAAATGCCCATGACCTGGAATCCTTGCAAAAAATTGGCGTAAAAGCTAAGGAGTGGCAGTTGATTCCCGGCTCGGGGATTGATATGGATGAGTTTGCTCCCAATGACCTAGTGGTATCTTCCCCTGCCAAGCACTTTCTGTTTTTGGGTAGAATGTTAATTGATAAAGGACTGGAAGAATTGTTTAATGCCTGGCATCAAATTCATCACCTGCTACCCGATGCCCATCTTCATTTGGTCGGAGAGCTTGACCGCCAGCACCCACGTTGTATCCCGGAAAAAATATGGACGGCTGGCATCGACCTCCCTCGGGTAGCCTACCATGGTTATCAAGAAAATGTTCGGCAATACATTGGTCGTAGCCAAGTAGTTATTTTACCCAGTTACCGAGAAGGCATCCCACGTAGCTTGTTGGAATCTATGTCGATGGGTAAGCCTATTATTGCTACGGATGTTCCTGGTTGCCGGGAGTTGGCTGTTCCCAGAAAAACAGGCTGGCGAGTTCCCGCTCGTTCCTCGGCAGCTCTGGCTGAAGCAATTCTGCAAGCTTCCCGTAGCAAACCAGAAGAATTAAGCCAATTAGGCAATAATGGCCGTAAACTTGTACAAGAGGGGTACAGTGAAACAATTGTAGCACAACAGTATTTGGAGATTATACAAGACTTATTGGGGTGAGCATGAAAAGTCTGCGAATAATTACCGCCATCTTCGCTACCCTGTTACTACTGGGAGGGCTACCTTTTATTGTGATGACCCAATTCCTTTATCCGCTAGGGGTTCATGAATGGGACTGGTTGGGGAATTTTCCAGTTATGACCTCAGAGCTGAATTATATGGAGGCCCAATGGTTTTGGTATCAAAAGACAGGAGGACGATACACCAGTACGGCTATCTTGAGCAGTTTGCCTTATTGGTACACCTTAACCACTTTTCGATCAGTGGTGCTTATTTTTTTACTGCTGATTCCGATATGTCTTATTTACGTTTTTGTAAAAATAACCCGGCCGCTACCGGGTTTTTTCATAGGTGGGAGTTGTTGGTTACTATTTCTTGATCAAATTACGAATACTTATGATAGTTTACTCCGCTTTACTTGTATGCCAATTTACCACCTGGGCTTTGCACTAAGCTTTTTGCTTGCAGCTGGATGGTGGCGAGTAATAACTACAGATTTTAAGGGCCGTAAATCCTATTTTTTACTTGCTGGGTTAACATTCCTAGCGATAGGAACCAACGAGATGACGATGATGCATTTGTTGGTGTTGATCAGCGGGATAAGTTTGTTTTGTTATCGAAAATACGGCCAGGTTCCCGCAGGGGTGTGTATGGTGCTTCTAGTAACTTTCTTGAGTAGCTGTTTAACACTCGCTGCTCCGGGCAATTATGCTCGAATGGAGCTTTACCCTGCGGGGAAATCATTTCTGTATGCAGGCGGATTAAGCTTAGGTGTAAGCATGTTTTTAATCATCGAATGGTTGACAAACAGTATGTTGATACCTGTTTGTATCAGCCTGTTAGCGATTCAGCGTGTGTTTTTTAAGGATCAGCATTTTATGATTTTCACGAAACCTTGGCTTTGGTTGGTCAGCGTAGGGCTTATTCCATTGTCACTTTTTCCTCTTATGTATGGAACGGGAGGTACCTCTTTACCAGAAAGGATTGTAGATTTATTATTCTTGATTTTCTGTATTTCTATAATAGGCTGGGGGCTTAGTCTTTCTCAATCTTTTTTTAGCAAAAATAAAAAGCGGTTACCGTTGGCTATAAGTCCCGTTTTTGGCATTGTAATGGCTGTTTTCGTAGTGCTTAATTTTTTCTGTGGAGGCTTGAGTTTAGATCGAAATCCTGATAAAAGAAACGGTACTTACCTGGACCTTGTAAAGGTAGAAGCGAATATAGGTGCCGCTTACCTACAACTCTTTCAAGGGGTTCCACAGCAATACACCAAAGAAATGCAGAACATTGAACAAGAATTGCGTATTTGTCAAGCTGATATTTGTGAAGTTAACCCCTTGTCAGTACCTACCTTTATGGGCTATGACCCTCTTTATGACCGAATGTGGAATAAGGGTGAAACAGGAATGAATTACTATTGGTCGTTGCACCCAGGAACAAGAGTTGTTTATAAAAAGCAATAACCATGCACTTCCTTCTCTTTGCCTATAAGTACCCTCCCGTCAGCCACCCCGGCAGCTTGCGGTGGTACCATATTTCTATGCAATTGGCAAAAAGAGGGATTCCCTATTCGGTACAAACCTCAGCCAATCAGTCGATATTTCCTCAGGATGCTGATCTTACAACAGGCTCTTCTGTAAATGTCAAATTGATCCCCACCAGAGACCTTCGTGCAAGAAGGGCGGGCCACCGTCAGGAGGCAGGGCATTTAGCGATAAGTGAGAAAAGTAGTAAGAGTCACACCTTCTTCCGTTCCCTCTATCACGCTTACCCCTTCATCCTCTTCACCGGCGATGGGGGCTACACTTACCTGAAGGAAAGCTACCGCATCGCTGCAAAACTCATCGAGCAGGAAGAGATAACCCACCTTTTTAGTTCCTTCCGCCCTTGGGCCGATCACCTGGTAGCATACCGCCTGAAGAAACGTTTCCCTCACCTCGTATGGATCGCAGATTTTCGTGATCTGCCCGTTGATCCCGTACGGCGCGATGTCTGGTGGCCGCGCTTGCAGACCTGGTGGCAGAAACGCCTGCTCAAACGGGCTGATATAGTGACCACGGTTTCTGATGGCTTGGCAAAGCGCTTGCGCAATGATCATCATCAGGTGATCGTCGTCCGCAATGGACTGGCCAGGTTACCCAACGGTTTTCTCACAGCACCAGCCTCACAGCATTTTACCATTACTTATACGGGGTCTTTATACCCTGGCCTTCAATCAGCGGAACCGCTACTACAGTTGTTAAGGGAGCTGATTAATGAAGGTGAGCTCAATCCTGCTCATCTGGAACTGCATTATGCAGGAAAAGATGGCGCTCTCTGGCAAGAATGGACGGCTCGCCACACGCTCGGCTACCTCAGTACCAATCACGGCATGGTCCCCCT
Organism: Lewinella sp.; assembly: GCF_050633125.1. Lineage (NCBI taxonomy): Bacteria > Pseudomonadati > Bacteroidota > Saprospiria > Saprospirales > Lewinellaceae > Lewinella > Lewinella sp. The sequence goes on along the minus strand of NZ_JBOEFX010000018.1, from coordinate 86,020 downwards.
TGTTCAGGCGCAGGAAATGCAAAGCAAAAGTCAACTCAACTTGTTGCTCTCTTGGTCAGCCAAAGATTATGGCGGCATCATGACTGCCAAGCTGGGAAGTTACCTCTCTGCTGGTCGGCCGATCATTACGCTTCTTCACGGTCCCCCTGACCCCGAACTCAGTCAGGTGGTAGAACAAACCGGGGCGGGTTTTGTCTATGCTAGCGAAGCCCCCGAAAGTACAGGTCAACTACGTACTTTTCTCCTACACGCCTACCGCACCTGGGCCTTTTCCGGTGCCCTCCCTTGGCGGATCGATCCCCACAAACTTCAGCCTTATACTTGGGAAAACCAGATGGATAATCTGTTGAATAATCTGCAAAAATAATTACGAAAGAGCCACTAGTCGCACCCCGCACCAAAAGTCGGAGCTTTTCCCCGCACCCCCGCACTTCGCAACCCCCTGCACCATTCCCCAAAACCTTCTTATCTTAGCGACCAATTAACAAAACGCATTTATTCTCCTTCATGCAAGATCAACACACTTACGTAGCAATAATGGCGGGTGGCGTCGGTTCCCGTTTTTGGCCAGCCAGCCGCGAAGAGCGCCCCAAGCAGTTTTTAGACATTTTGGGCACGGGTAAAAGCTTGTTGAGGCTCACTTTCGAGCGCTTCCTACACCTTACTTCCGCAGAGCATATTTTTATTGTTACCAATGCACAGTACAAAGCGCAGGTGTTGGAGCACCTCCCCGAGTTGACGGAGAATCAGATTTTGTGCGAACCCTCTCGCAACAATACAGCACCTTGCGTAGCCTACACGGCTTTCAAGCTCCACCAGCTCGACCCCAAGGCAAATCTGGTCATTGCCCCCAGTGATGCCCTCATTAACAACGAGCCTCTTTTCGTCGATAACATTCGAAAAGCCCTGTCGTTTACGGAAGAAAACGATGCCTTGGTTACCTTGGGCATTGCCCCGGATAGCCCACATACAGGCTATGGTTACATCCAATTTAGCCAAGGGGAAGACGGCGTTTATCCCGTAAAGAGGTTTACAGAAAAACCTGAATTAAAGGTTGCTCGTGAGTTTCTGGCCAGTGGCGATTACCTTTGGAATGCTGGCATTTTTGTTTGGCGTGCGGCTACTGTTCTGGAAGCTTTTAACAAGCATGCACCGGAAATCACCAAGCTGTTGGGGCAAAACCTTGCCTGTTACAATACAGAGGAGGAACAGGCCTTTATCGACGAAATGTATCCTCAAACCCCCAAGATTTCTGTCGATTACGCGATTATGGAAAAAGCCACCAATGTCTTCACTATTCCTGCCCAGTTTGGCTGGAGTGATCTCGGTGCTTGGGTGAGCCTTCACCAAGAAATGAAACAAGACGAAGATGGAAACGCCACTCAGGGTAAGGCCATCCTCCTGCATGATACCCACAATACCCTGGTACGGATCACTGGCGACAAGCTGGCCGTAGTCGCAGGTCTTGACGATTACATTGTCGTCGACGAAGGCGATGTTTTGATGATCTGCCCAAAGTCTCGCGAGCAGGAAATTAAAATGCTCCGTACCCAAGTAGGCGAGGTGTTTGGCCCAGACTTTTTATAAGCCAGCCTTTATTTGGGGCCATGCCTTCTCCCGTCCCGACTAGAAAAGTCGGGACGGGAGAAGGCACCAGGCCATTCGTTCTTACCTTCGGTACCACTGCTGTCCTTTGTCCGGGGTTTTCGATGGAAGATCGGAACGCCCCGAATTCCAGGCGCTGCCTTGCACACAAGTAGGCTCTATCTTCCATTTCAAGCGATGAGCTCATCGATGAGGAAAGTAGAATTTGTCTGGTTTAGAGCGACTCCCAAAGAGAACATTTCCCTTTTGTAGGACTTACTCAGTAAGCCATTCCCCCCCCCCGCACTCCTCACCCTCGCACTAAAATTGGGACACCAATCCTCAAACCATCCAACCAACTTTTACACCCTTACACTCATTCAACGAACTCTCAGAGCCTAAACCGTATCATCATATCACTCTGCAACATTCGAACAGCCACCTTCTCACCGGCGTGAACATCTCTGGGCTCAGGAAAACAGAACAGCGCCTGCCCCCAGTGCTCTAGCTCTCCGTTAGGCCGTGAAGACACGGTGATTTTCTCATCAAGCTTTAGGTCAAACCAAAAAACAACGGCGTGCATAGTGCCGCTTTTCTGAATAGGGAATTCGAGCAACGTTTCTCGTGGTTGGTCATCAGGGACGGCAGGAGGAAGCTGGTAAAAATCTATCGTCATCAAAGGGGTGACGGGCGAAAGCTCTTGGTAATTTTCTGCCTTGAGGATGATTCTAAAATACTCATCTGGAATACGAAACTGTTCAAAAGGAGACAGGTCAAAACCAGCGATCTCCCTTACGGGGGAAATCCTGCTTCGGAATGGGATTTCAATGAGCTGGCCATGTAGCTGAAGCCCTGCCGGGATGAGTTTAACTTCCGGTTTTGCCAGATTATGAACAGCATGTCGGATCGATGGCAAGACGCCTTCTCCTAAGGCTCCTACATCCAGAATCTCTGAAATGATTAAATCTACCTGCTCTTTTATTTCTTTCCCGACTTTTAATTGGGTCGACTTTTTAGAGAAAAGGTTGATTTGTTTATCGTAGCCGTTGAGGCTGATGATTTCATCGGCGGTAGCCGCCAGGCGCTCATTCATTTCGCAGGCAACCACACGTTCTGCACCTGCCCGAGCGGCCATCATTGACAATAAGCCCGATCCTGTGCCGATATCCAATACGCGTGTGTCAGGAGTGACGACCTTTTCAATAGCAGCTTGGTAAGCATCATTCCGTTCGCTATCAGCAAGCATTTCAAAATGCCAATAGGGGATTTTATTGCTCATCAGTCGACGGAAATTGCTGAGCGCTCCGGGATTGCCAGGACTAATATCCAAGGCTCTTCGATAAAACTGTTCTGCTTGGTCGATGCGGCCAACTTCCTTGTTGGCATTGCCAAGTAAGATGTTGATATTTAGGTCCTCAGGGTGTAGAGAATAAGCTTTTTCTAATGTCTTAAGTCCATCTTCATTTTTACCAAGGTCGAGATAAAATTTGCCAAGTAGGGCGTAGCCCATAAAGTGATCGGGGTGGGCCTGGATGGTGCGCTGAAAAACCTCCGTAGCTATAGTTGTTTGACCATTGTCGGCCAAAAAGTTGCCGAGTGTGGTAAGTGTCAGGAGGTCATTAGGCGCAACCAGGAGTGCTTGCTCGTAGGTTTGTTGAGCCGCTTCTGTTTTTTGCTGATAACGGTAAACGGCACCCAGCGTATGGTAGGCTTGGAGAAAATTGGGCTGTTGTCCGATAATCTCTTGCAAAATGGCTATTGCCTCCGGAAATTGTTGGGTCTCCAGGAGCACATTGGCCAGATTATACCCAATGTCGGGGCGTTGAGGGGCAAACTGAGCAGCTTGTCGAATAGCACTAATTGCTTCTTCAGTCTGCCCATTTTGTTGATAGGCGATACCCAGGTTTAAATAGGCATCGGGGTTAGTACTATTAAGTTGAAGCGCTTGCTGAATTATCTCAATACTTGCGGCTATCTGGCCACCGGCGAGTAAGACGCCACCTAAGGTTACCATAATGCCGTCGTGGTCAGGCATTTCTACAAGAATGATCCGTAAAAGCTGTTCAGCTTCTCCCAGTTCTCCGGTTTGGTAGGCAGTCATTGCCCGCTGGAATACAGCTTCGGCATCAAAAGATTTGGGTTCCATGGTATGGGAATAGTGTTTTCAAAAAATGGAAGATACGGAAGGGAAGCCGAAAGTTTTGCAAGCATACACAAGAATGAAGGAAAGGGCCTTGCCGGTTAGTCAGCAAACCTAAAACATTGAGGATTCCTCATCATCATTTTCAATTTTAGGTAAATTGAGGATATTACCGCAGTATTTGCAGTATTCAGCGTCGTCATCGTGGCCTTCCTGACCGCAATAACGGCATGCTTGAGTATTGTTGCGGTTGTCACGCGCTTGCTTGATCAATTCACCCGTAACAATGCCGGTAGGTACAGCAATGATCGCATAACCTAGTACCATGACTATAGCGGAAAGCATCTTTCCTACGGCAGTAAGGGGAGTAATATCACCATAACCTACGGTTGTCAGGGTTACAATAGCCCAATAAATAGAGCTGGGTATATTGGAGAAACCCTGGTTGGTACCACCTTCGATCAAGTACATAATGGCTCCGAGGATAGTGACCAAGATGGAAATGAAGAAGAGGAACACCGTGATTTTGGTAAAACTGGCCCGCAATGCAGAGGCAATGTATTGTCCTTCGGAAAGAAAATGCCCAAGTTTGAGTATCCTGAATATTCGCATGAGCCGTAAAGCCCGAATAACCAGAAAAGCTTGCGCTCCACCAAAGAAAAAAGCGATATAAGTAGGCAGTATCGCTAGCAGGTCAATAACGCCAAAAAAACTGCGGGCATATTTCCAGGGATTGTAAACTGCCCACAAACGAAGAACGTATTCTATCGTGAAAATGACGGTCAGTACCCACTCGATGATAATCAGGATCTTTTTGTGACTGGCCTGGAAGTTGTCAATACTTTCCAGCATGACCATCAGAATACTTAGGACAATGAGTATCAGTAGAGCAATATCAAAGACCTTGCCCACAGGGGTGTCCGCTTCGAAAATGATTTCGTGCAACTTCTCCCGTGTCGGGCTAATATGTGGCGGATGTTCTGGTTTACGCTTTGGTTTGCTCTGCGGTTTACTCATGCACTGACTGTTTTCAAAGCCAAAAATAATACTTACATTTGTTTTTATACCCAATCCACTTCGTAATGGGTATATCTGGCCGTTGACTCAATGTAAGCGATTAGGCCAAGCATACCAAGAGAAACTACCACTATATATACTTACCTACTTATCTTATTCCTGTTCACTCAGCGTAATATTTAGCGTTGGTGGAAGAGGGAAACCAAAAACTAGTAAACGTGATCAAAGCTGTTATCATTGAAGATGAGATCAACGGATTAAACAACCTGAAGAGTCTCTTGGCAGAACATTGTGAAGAAGTCGAAATTATTGGCACTGCCGGGTCCGTAGAAGAGGGGTACAAGCTGCTTTCTAATTCCCGAATCAAGCCCGATGTCGCTTTTTTGGACATTAGCTTGCCGGATGGCTTGGTATTTCAACTGTTAAACCGCCTGAAGCCAGTATCGTTTGATGTTATTTTTGTCACGGCTTATGAAGATTATGCTATTAAGGCTTGCGAGTACAGCTCGATTGGTTATGTAATGAAACCAATTGATCCTGATACCTTGGTAGAAGCGGTAGAACGTATTCACCCCGACAAGCAAAACGAGATCGATAAACGTCTGGATATCTTCCAGAACTACATGAACAACCCAAATGCTTTTACAAAAATGAGCATTTCGGCGCTGGATGGCATCTATTTTGTCAATATCAAAGATGTCGTTCGTTTTGAAGCGGAGGATAATTATACCCATATCTTCCTTAATGGTGGAGAAAAGATTACCGCCTCTAAAACGATCAAGGCATATGAAGACATGTTGGTGCCTTTCAATTTCTACAGGGTACACAAAAGGCATGTGATTAACCTCAATTTCATGCGTAAATTTGTCAAAGGAGACGGAGGCTATTTAATCATGGATGATGATATAAAAATTGAAGTTTCCCGCCGCCGCCGCCCTGCTTTTATGGAGCAGATGAAACGCCTGCAGAATGGTTTGTAAGCTACTGGCTAAAGCAGTATTACGGTTGTGTTAATATTGGTATGCTAATTATTTATCTTCGAATCCATTGATGATCCGGTAGTTAAGAAGCAGGGAGAGGTAGGTTAGGTCGATTATTTTAACTATCTTTATTCCTGCTTAGTGCATTGAGAGGCACTAGAATACATTGAAAACGTTTTTCCTTAAATCGAGAACCATGGCCAAAGACAAGAACTCTGGCATTGATAAGCTCAAAAAGGATAAGGATTTAAAACCATTGCCAAAAAAGGAAATGACCAAGTTCAAAGGCGGCCGTAAAAAGCGGCGTTGGAACAAAGGTTGTGGCGGCATTTTGCCTCAGTAGTTTTACCGTAGTGGTCTCCCTTAACTTTGCTGTGATTATCGTCAGCAGACTACAAAAAATTAATTAACAGGATTGCACGCTTAACAGCGTCGTAGTCCTGTTTTTATTTCCCTCAATCTTTGTATCTTCGCTGGGTTATATCGAATAAGTGTTAAGTTCCATCCCTTCTGAAAAAATCATGTGGTGAAATACCCCATTCCTTATTCTTACCACATAAGATACAGAAAATTAACAGGCCTTTGGGGGATTAAAATGCCCCAATTCTATGCGATGATGGTTTAAAATACCATTCTCCCACTCAACCAAACTATGTGACCCTTATGTTTGCGGCATCTGAAAGAATAGCTATCCAACCAGGCTTGTGGGAGCAAAAACTTGCTCAACAAGAAGATCCTCTCCAACGATTAGCCATCATTGATCAGTTGGCAGGGCATTATGCATACACCAATGTATTACGGGCTCAGCAATTATTACTGGAACAGTGGAATTTGCTCCAGAAACATGAAGTAGAAGACTTTATGTTCCGTTATTTTCTTAATAAAATGGTGGTTCAAAATCAGTTGTATGATTTTATAGGTGCCGCAGAAACAGCCAGTCAAGGGATAAAATACCTGGAGGCGGCCGGCTCCGTCAAACAGCTCACCGAATTACAAATTGAATATGCAGGCATCTCTATCAACCTCAATGACCTAGATGCAGCAGAGCGCTTTTTACAGAAAGCGTTGAAAATGTTGAAAAATTTTCCAGATCAGCAGCTGCATTCTCGGATTGCCTGCCGGCGGGGCTACTTGTATCTGCACGCTGGCAATCACGCTATAGCAACAGAGCAATTCCTGAATGCTGTTTCTATGATGGAAATAAAAGAGGAAGCGCTTCCTTTGCGGGATGAATATTTTCGCTCGTTGGCATTTGCTGGACTAGGCCAGGTTTATGAACATAATGAAGAATACGAAAAAAGTGTTCGGGCATTTCTTCAAGTGGTAGATTTGTGTGAAAGGCTGGGAATGTCAAATCGATTGGCCTGGCATTATCTCAACGTCGGTCGGGCTTACCTTGGCCTGGGCGAGATTGCGCCAGCTAAGGATTTTCTCCAAAAGGTTATCGACACTCGTGATGACCTCAGTTTAGAAGCTCGTGCCAGCGCCTACGCGAATCTGGGCTTTTGTACTTTTGAAGAAGGCGATTTTACTGCAGCCCTGGAATTGTTGCATCGTGCCGAACACCTACATCGTGAACTCAACCCCGATGATTCCAGTAACCTATGTGTTATTGCCTCTTGGCGAGGGCGGATTGAAATGGAGCAGGAAAACTATGTTGCTGCCCAAACCTCTTTTACGGAGGCATTAGGCTACGCTGAAGCAGAAGAAGACTATAAAATGCTGGCAGAGGTACACAGCGATTTTGCCAGCCTCTATGCGGAAACCGAAGATTACCGATTGGCTTATGAATACCAATTGGATCACGATCGTTTTCTGGAGGTATACCACGAAGATCAGGACCGAAGGCAGCAACAAGAGCTGGAAATGAAATATCAGGCTGCTCGGAAACAACAAGAGACAGAGCTACTGGAGTTGAAAGCCACTCGTTTGCAATTAAAGGCCTTACGCGCCCAAATGAACCCGCATTTTATTTACAATGCGCTCAACTCCATACAGCATTTTATCACCTCTAACAAAGGAGCCATTGCTTCTCGTTATCTCGCCAAGTTTGCAAAGTTGATGAGGCAGAGCCTCGATTATTCTGATGAAGAAAGCATCTCTCTAGAAAAGGAGATAGAGTTTTTGCAAGATTACCTCTATATCAATGAAAAACTGCGCTTTGAAGACCGGCTTTCTTATCGTGTGATTGTAGATGATGACCTGGAAGAAGATATCCTTGGTGTGCCCACTATGATTGTGCAGCCTTACGTAGAGAATGCGCTGGAACATGGCCTACGCTCCCGCAAGGATGGTTTGATTACCGTACAATTTAAACTATGGGATGATGATACCATCTGCTGTACGGTAGAAGACAATGGAATTGGTCGTAAAAAGGCACTGGCCCAGCAGCAAAACGACCCGAATCGGCAAAATTACCGCTCCCGCGGTACCCAGATTACCGAAAAAAGATTGGAGCTTTTACGGCGTACCAAAAAGCAGGAAGTATCTGTACGAACCATCGACCTATACGATGAGATCACAGGAACTGCTACCGGCACCCGTGTCGAGATTATGATTCCTATTGTAGAAATTCAGATAAAATAGCTTGATTCAACTTTAACTTTTCCTTCACACGACTTTCTTGGGGGGGCTCGTTTATTACCCACATCATCTATTTGAAACCAATCGGGAACCAGAAGTAGAGGCAACCTCTGCTTTTCGTTTGTAGCGTTCCCAACACCAAAATGTCCAAGAAAATGAAAACATTGAAATTTGCAGCCCTGTCCCTGAGCTTGTTTTTTGTTACCCAAACCCTGATGGCCCAGGTAACGGTATCGCCCAAAGTGGGCGTCAACTTATCCGCACTGGACGCTAAATTGAATGATTTTGAAGCAGAAGCTCGTACTGGATGGCACGCCGGGCTTGATTTCCGGATTGGCGATGGAGTATTATTCCTCAACCCCGGTGTACAGTATCAAAGCTATACTGCTCGGTTGATGCAGGATATCAATGAGGATATAGACGTCAATTTTTCTGAAGAAACAACGATTCAAAGTATTAAAGCACCTTTGAATATCGGTATTCGAGTGACAGGAGATAACGGTTTGTTAGGCCTACACCTAAAAGGAGGTATTGTGCCTACTTATGTTATGGGAGTGAAGGAGGTAAATAACTTCGACTTTTCGACAGATGAGCTCAATCGCCTTACCTGGGGTGCTAATATGGGCGTAGGGATTGATATCCTATTTTTTACCGCTGACCTTACTTATGAAAAAGGGCTAACCGATTTTTTTGCTGACAGTGAAGGTAAAAATAATGTACTCAGCCTGAGTGTAGGCTTGAAATTCTAGTAATTGTTTAAGGATATGCCGTATTCCAAACAGGTTGTTGGCATCCAGTATCTTGCTACTCCCCGAATATTTTCGTCTGAAAATACTCGGGGAGTACTATTTTAAGCCTCCTATTTCTAAATAGATTGTTAAAGTTGAGGTAGTTGTCTTAATAATAATAACCAAAAGAAGGTATCGCAGAACAAAATGTATACCTTTAAGATACCCGATTTTTGTAAAAAACAGATAGGTAATGTCCAACACCAGTTTGATGATGGATACGATCTACCATACAATTCAGTATTATGGAAAAGCTATTTGTACTTACCGTATTGTTACTGACCATGTGCTCGACGACGTTGGTCGCTCAGTGTAATTCTAAAAAAGCACTTTCTAATCCCGCCTTTTTTCAACAAGATCCATCTGCAAAAGCTTCGATGATTGCTGCTGCTGATGAAACGATTGAGGAGCGGGTAGATCCGAGTACAGGAGAAACTTATTATGTTCGCCAGTATTCCAGCCCTTGGAGTGGTGAAAAAGGTTATCATCTTTTGACGTTTGACCCCGGTTCAGAGCAATTTGTGGAACGACAGGATTATGCAGTGCATGGAGACCAGGAGGAAAACAAAGGAAGCCAAACCGCTGGTTGCCAAGAACAGGGAGATAGCACTAACCTTCAGCAGCGTAAATTACTGCCGGATCAGGCCGCTCCTTCGAATAAGCAGCCTCGAAGATCATCTCGTGTGAAGCTGGCGGCTGACTTTTGATTCCGGCTTTTTACTCATTTCGGAATAGAAGATCCCCTTGCGGTAACACTTGAGCACCTGCTGAATGGTAGGAGTCAGGTTTGTTGGCAGGCGATCGAGGTCAAACCAGTGAGCAGCTTTAAATTTTTCTTTCTCACGAGCTCTTAATTTACCTTCCCAGCGCGAGGCTTTAAAGAATAAGCCAATACGGTGTTCGTTCTTAGAACGCTTGTGCATTACGTGTACGAGCGTAAGGTCTTTTTGCTCTAAAGTAATACCAGCTTCCTCCTTACTTTCCCTGATTAGACTCTGCTGGGCAAACTCTTCTGCCTCAACGGTACCTCCTACAAGGGTGTAATTACCACCGTTGGGCTTGGTCTGTTTAAGTAACAAAATGCGGCCGTGATCATAAAGAATAACCCTAGCTTTGATAACTGTTTTTACGGTGGGCATGGAAAATAAAGTTTGTGATCGGGCTAATTTTCGCCGAGCTTATTAGTTTTGCAGTAGAAACCACGATTAGGTTTCGGAATAACGAAGCAATATCGATTTATTTTCTGTAATGATTCGAGCAATTTCTATTATCTTTCGCTAAAGATTTAGAATAGCAATGCCTTTACTCACTGGCTGATCATTCTTAGAAAGAACATTGTGGGTAAGGATCTTGTTCTGTTTTTTGCCCAGGGTTGGTTAATCAGCCCATTGCTTGATAAAATAAAGCGCCTATGCATCACGAAAATGTAGTAGCAACTATTGGGAATACCCCTTTGATTAAGTTAACAAACATTACTCAAGGAATTGTCCCCGCCAATGTTTACGCTAAGGTCGAGGCCTTTAACCCCGGCCAATCTGCCAAAGATCGGGTCGCAAGATACATGATCGAACAAGCGGAAGCTAAAGGAATACTTAAATCCGGAGGAACCGTTATTGAGGCCACCAGCGGAAATACCGGTTACAGTCTGGCAATGGTGTCGGCCCTTAAAGGTTACCGTTGTGTACTCACTGTAACGAGTAAAGCTGGCCAGGAAAAATTAGCCTTGTTGCGTAGCCTTGGCGCAGAGGTAGTGATCTGTCCAGCAGATGTTGCTCCTGAAGACCCTCGCTCTTATTATTCACGTGCGGAGCAATTGGAAAGAGATATTCCTAATTCCGTTTATCTCCGGCAGAACTGGAACAAGAACAATCAGCTAGCTCATTACCATTCTACCGGGCCTGAAATTTGGGAGCAGACAGCGGGGAAAATTACCCATTATATCTGTTGCGCTGGTACAGGCGGCACCCTCTCAGGAACAGCTCAGTACCTCAAAGAAATGAATCCCAATATTAGAATTATTGGGGTAGATGCTTATGGGTCGGTACTTAAGAAGTACTGGGAAACGGGCGTTTTTGATAAAAATGAAATCTACTCCTATAAAGTTGAAGGACTGGGGAAGACGATTATTCCAGATAATGTTGACTTTGATGTCATTGATGACTTTATCAAAGTTACTGATCGCAATAGTGCACTACGTGCACGCGCATTGGCCCGTAGAGAAGGCCTGATGGTAGGGTACTCAAGTGGGTCAGCAATGGATGCGGTCTTTAAATTACGGCATCAGCTGAAGCCATCGGATGTCGTCGTGGTACTTTTTCCTGACCATGGTAGTCGGTATTTGGGTAAGATTTATAATGATGAGTGGATGAAACAACAAGGTTTCCTTTCTCCACAAGGCGAGGATGTCAACCCTTACAGCTACCATCACATGAAGCGAGTATACCGTGTTTACCGACGTAAGTACGGCCGGTATATCCGCAAAACTTTATTGATGGATTAAGGGTAAATTCCTAATGATCTGTTAACCCCCTTTTGGTAGCGAACAAAGCTACGGAAAGGGGGTTTCTCATTGGTTGTCGCTTGAAGGAGGAAATTTTAGCTAGTAAGGAAAAAATTCTGACTATCAAAGGTCTAATCCGGATATCAATATTAATCACTCGAAGACTAGATGATGAAAACACTTACATTTTGGCTTACAAGCTTACTTTTATTACCCTTGTTTGTATTTGCTCAGCCCCCTGGTGGCCGTCCGGGCGGAGGTAGGCCTGGTGGCGGACCACAACTGGAATTGGCAGATGGCACCGGTGCCGTATTGGGCCGTGTAGCCGATGAACAAACAGAAGAAGCCATCCTTTTAGCCAATGTGTTGGTATACCAAGGAGGGACTACCGATCTGATAACTGGAACTACAACGGATGAGCGTGGATTATTTGTGGTCAAGGATTTACCTTACGGTGACTACGACCTGGAAATCAGCTACCTCGGCTACGCAAGTTTTAAACAGACGGGTATCCAGATAAATGCAGAGCAGCGAATGGGCCGGCTTGGTCAAGTATTACTTGGTGCCGGTGCCAACAACCTAGATGAAATCGAGGTGACTGCCGAGCGAGCAGCTGTAGAGTTTGGTCTGGATCGTAAAGTGTTTAATGTGGAGCAAGATATAGCCAGCAGTGGTGGTACGGCAGAAGATCTTCTGCGTAATATTCCTTCTGTTACGGTTGATTTGGACGGTAATATCAGCTTGAGGGGGAGTTCTAATATTCGAATTCTTATCAATGGTAAACCTTCGGCGTTGACCGGACTTGATCGGCAGGGCTTCCTTCAGCAGCTTGCTGCCGGGACCATTGAGAGTATCGAAGTTCTCACCAATCCTTCTGCAAAATATGATCCCGAAGGGATGGGAGGTATCATTAATATCATAACCAAGCAGCAAAATAAACAGGGTTTTAATATCCAAACGTCCGTTAATATCGGTACCAATGATAAATACAACGGCAATGTGAACCTTAATTATCGGGTCGGTAAGTTTAACATCCAGACCGGTTACAGTTATAATAATGATGATCGCTGGTTTCGAGGAATGCTTTATCGTACAACGATGACCAGTGATACGACCTGGGTGCAGGATCAGGACATTAATGGAGATCGTAACCGCTTGAGTCATACTTTTCAGGGTGGCGTAGAATATTTTGTGGGTTCCCGCAGTAGTATCTCTCTACGTGGTAATTATTCAGATCGTTCTGGTGAGAATACCTCCAACCGAGACAACCTGTTTTTAGGGGGAGACGATGAATTCTTGTATCGTAGCTTACGTCGAGAAGTAGGTGCCGAAACCAGCGATTCCTGGGAACTGAACCTTGATTATCGCCAGCGCTTTCGCGAAAAAGGCAGGGAATTAACCCTCAGTGCTCAACATTCTGAACAGGAGGAAATGGAGAATGAGAACTTCTTTGAAGATTTCTTTGCCGAAGATGGTTCCATTTTTGATATGGATCGGCAGCTAAATCCACAACCTCAAGGGAATGATGTGTGGTTGTTTCAAGGAGATTATACACATCCTCTTAGCGAAAATATGACCCTGGAGACGGGCAGTCGCGTAACGTTGCGTGGAGTATCGATCGATAATCAGTTGTTTGATTTTGATCCGGCCGTTAATGATTTCGTCTTCTTGGAAACCTATAGTAATTTGTTTAGCTACCAGGAAGATGTCTATGCCGCATACGGAATATTGAAGGGGACTTTTGCTGAAAATTGGGAGTGGCAAGCAGGCTTACGTGCAGAACAAACGAGCACTACTGCAGAATTGATTGAACCCGATAAGGAGGTGTATCCCAATGATTATTTTAGCCTCTTCCCTAGCGCATTTTTGACCTATCGGTTAAGTGACCGCTCAAGCGTACAGTTGAACTATAGCCGGCGGATCAATCGTCCCCGTTTTCGATCGTTGAATCCTTTTATTGATTTTGGCGATCCTCTTAACCCTCGGGGTGGTAATCCGTTTTTATTGCCGGAGTATACCAATAGTTATGAATTCAATTACCTGCGCAGTTCAGAAAAAGGGTCTGTTACTTTAGGAGGATACTGGCGAGAAACGACGGATATGATTACGCGTATCATCATCCCCGACCCGGCTACTGGCGTGAACCTTCGGACCTCAACCAACCTCGCTAGCGGGCGTAATTATGGGGTAGAAGTAATCGGAACGATTCGCCCGGTAGATAAGTTGCAATTTGTTATCAGTGGTAATGGTTACCGCACTGAAGTAGACAGCGATGACCTAGAGTCTGACCTCAATGCAGCAGGTTACCAGTTTTCAGGAAGGATGCAGGCGAGTTATACGCTTTTCAAAGATTTAGGGGTTCAGCTTACTGGCTTCTATCGCTCCGCGGGGGTGCGCCCCCAAGGCGAAATGAGAGCCTTTGGTTCGGTTGACTTAGGCTTCCGTAAGCCGGTCCTTAAAGGAAAAGGGACCATTACTTTGCGGGCTTCTGATTTGTTCAAGACCCGTAAGTTTAGTTTCCTGACGACTACCGATGGTATTACCTCTGACGCAACTTACCAGCGAGAAAGCCGAATCGTTTATTTGGGCTTTAATTACAGCCTGCGCCAAGATAAGCGCCAACGAAGCCGGGGTGATCGTGAAGGTGGTGGCGGTATGGAAGACGATGATTTCTAGATGTTATCAAGCTTAGCTTACGCCTTCATGCGTAAGCTAAGCTTGATAACAAACAGCTTCTAATCTTCTCTCAGTTTCTTAGGCAAGCGATCCTCGATTTGACGGTATTTCTTTTCTGGCATTTCCAGGTAGGTCTTACTTGGGAACCCGACGTACAAGCGTATGCGTTTCATGAAGAGGAAATCCCTGCGTTCTGGTGTTTGAAAAGCCTCCCAAGGGATCAAAAGGCTAGTGGTGTTGCTCAGGAAAAATAAATACTGCGTTAGGAATAGCCCTTCTTTTGTTTTGTACCCACGAACCATATTTTTCATATTGAGCCCGCCGACATTGATTTCACCAAAGTGGATACGTTCGCCGTCGATTTGCGTGCTTTTTAGCGGGGTACTGTACCGTTCTGCCAAGGTGCTCCACCCTCCAAGTCTAGGAAAGATGTAACGAAAAAGGACAAAAAAAACGATAAAGACAAGGGGGATTCCTATAAAAGGCAAAAGCTGCTCCATATATTAAGGCTTTACCAAAGAAAGCATTTTCTTTTGGTCATTTTCATCTTCTAAAGATAGAAAATAGGTGCCACTTGGCCAATGGACCCAGTCCGCAGAAATGGGAAAAAGGTTGCTTCCCGCGATTATCTCTTGCTTGTTTTGCCAGATCAGCTGGCCCGATGCGTTGAATAGCTGAATTTGTAGTTGATGTGGCTCAGCGCTGCTAACTTTTATCTGTGGCGGTACGGTGGAGGGGTTGGGGAATGCCTCTGCCGATTGTAAATACAATTCCTGGGGTGTTATTATAGGCTGATGATTTGAGGATTCTTCTCTGCTAATGGTTACTAACCCAGAGGATCCACCCAGCATTCTTCTTTCCTGATAAGCAATAACGACCACGGCATCTAACTCTACCCCTGGCTGGAGCTCGACTTCTAAATGTTGAGCACCTTTGTCGAGGGGGATTTTTTTTGAGCTGTAGCCCATGTAAGAAAAATTCAAGAAGCGTTGCCCTAGTTGGACTTCCAATTCAAAGTAGCCATCTACATCGGTGACGGTCCCTTGGCTGGTTCCTTCAATTTGTATAGAGCTCCCAATCAGTAATTCACCCGTTGTAGCATCTGTAACGAAGCCACTTATGATTTGGGGAATGGGAGCTGGCGTGGGTTGATTAGCCACCGTTTGGGTAATCTTCTCGGTTGCAATAGGTGTAGTAGACTGTTGTGCGTAGATGGACCCTCCAAGAAGACTAAGCACTGCGGCAACAGCAGCAGCCTTTCGCCAGGATGAACGATGGTGATGAACGATGCTTAGCTCTCGTGCTAGTTGACTTTCTCTGAAATGACCACAAACGGGACCATTGCTTTTACTGAAAAAGTCAACCAACTGTTGGTCATTCATTTTACTGAAATCGATAACTTCCTTGGCACAGCTGGCGCAATGGCGACGGTAAGGAGCTGTAACGTGCATATCTTCCCATGCCTCGTCGCATGGATTGGTTAGTTCAATTTTGAGAGTAGTTTTTTTGAGCATAAGCGCGGTTTTATTACAAATTACGAATATTGACAAAAAGTAGCCACTGCTATTTTTTGAAACCAGCGTATGAGAACGTGAGCTAGCGAGATGGGCAACTAAATGGGTTTGATGCGGATGAAATCAGAAGCTTGTTGGCAAAACACTTAACAATAGTTAAGGCGTGTCATTTTATTAAGAATGTGCGTTTGTATTCAAAAGGGCTAAACTGGCCTTGGAATGCAAGACGCTCATAATCTGATAAAACATGGTTTTAATAACTCGCTTAGTGCTTTTTTGCCTAATGGCTAATTTGTGGTTTCCTTTATATTCTCAATCAACGGAGTCCGATTCGCGGCATTGGCAAATTAGTGCTGGTGTTCAATATGATCAAAGTCGAAATACGTTTACTTACCCGGCACCACCAGCTAGTTCGTTCAGCTTTGGGGGCAATTTTGAATATGTAATTGCACTTCCCCGTATCAAAATGACCTATTTCGTGTATTTGGGCTTTCAACAAATAAGGGGAGAAGGCTACAATGTTGCGTATGATAATGATTATGGCTTGGAAGAAACCTTACGCGTTGACAACCTTAGAGCTGGTCCAGGTTTTGCGTTAACGCTGAATAACAAAGGCTGGTGCCACCCTTTATTTGGTGTCCAGGCTTTTCTGGGGGTTCCTGTCAATACCGAGTATGGTTTCCATAATGCAAGAATGGATGTTCAGTATGATTTGCCGTTGTTTTTTAGCGCAGAAGGTGGCGCTGGGGTATACACTGGCGGGCATTTTTTTGCTGGTTTGGAGATAGATGTTACAGCAAAAAGCCTACTCCGTATAAAGGCGGCTTTAGGTGACCATTATCAATATGCTTCTTGGGAGCTCCCTTCTCCTTTTGAAGGTAATGAGAAAGCTCGGCTTGTGAAAGGTGGTTATTGGCAAGCAAGCTTCGAGGTGGTTCATCACTTGTAGTTACCAGAGGTCGCTAAATATTTTTTTTGCAAAATAGAATGCTCACAATAATCTAGTATGACTTCAACAACTCGCTTAATAATTTTCTGTTTAACAGCAACTTTGAGCCTTCCTGTAGATGCGCAATCCGTTTTACCCGTTTCTGATCATTGGCAAATCAGTGTTGGTGCTCAATATGCTGAAGGGCGAAACACAAATTTATATGATGCCAGGCCCCTTAATACGTTTAGTTGCGGGGGCAATCTTGAGTATGTATTGACACTTCCTAAGTTAATTGTTACCATTTTTATGCACGTGGGGTATCAGGAGTTGAGGGTGCAAGGTAAAAGTTTTGTAACTGCTCCTTTTTGGAATATGGAAGAAACCATTAGCGTTGACAATATTCGTGGAGGGCCTGGTTTAGAACTGAGGTTGAACAGCAAAGGCAAATTGCATCCCTTATTGGGAGCACAGGCTTATTGGGGGCGTGCTGTGAATTCCAAGTATCAGTATCAAAGCATCGAAGGGAATACGCCATACGATCTACCTATAGATTTGTCTATAAAGGGAGGTGCTGGTTTATATACCGGCGGGCAGGTTTTTGCAGGATTAGAAAAAGTGTTTACTGAAAAAATCCAGCTGCGTATAAAAGCTGCTTTAGGGGGGCACTATCAATTTGCGTCCTGGGAACTCCCTTTTCCTCTTCAGCCTGATGGAGGTGCCCAACTCATCAAAGGTGGTTATTGGCAAGCCAGCTTGGAGGCCGTCCACCGTTTGTAGCTATTTCTCTCTTTCGACCACAAAATTTACCAAGTCTTCCAGCGACTCCCGGGCGGGAGAAGTAGGGAAACTGTGGAGTATTTCAAAAGCGTCATCCCGAAATTGGAGCATCACTTTGTGGGCATACTCCAGGCCACCGCTCTGGCGTACAAATTCGATGACCTCACGAATGGTGGCTGGCTCTTCGCTATATCGTTTAATCTTGCGAATGATGCGTTTTCTGTTCTGCTTATCTGTTTGCTGTAAAGCGTAAATAAGCGGGAGCGTCATTTTCTTTTCCTTGATGTCAATACCCAAGGGTTTGCCTACATCACTGGCACCAAAATCAAAGAGATCATCGCGAATTTGGAAGGCCATGCCGATGGTCTCCCCGAAAAGGCGCATCTTTTCCACAATCTCTTCATCGGTGGTGGTGGATGCTGCGCCTGCTGCGCAAGCCGATGCGATAAGGCTGGCTGTTTTTTTACGGATTACCTCGTAATAGACTTCCTCGTCAATATCTAGTCGGCGGGCTTTCTCTAGTTGGAGGAGCTCTCCTTCGGTGATGGCTTCAAAAGCGTTGGATACAATCTGTAAAAGTTGATATTGCTTTTTCTTCAGTGCCAAGGCCAAACCTCGGGTGAGCAGAAAATCACCCACTAGTACGGCTGCTTTATTTTTCCATAGTGCGTTGATGGAGAAAAAACCACGCCGTTCATTAGCATCGTCTACTACATCATCGTGTACGAGGGAAGCGGTGTGGAGCAATTCTACTAGCGATGCAGCTGTATAAGTGGCATCTGTGATGTTTTTGCAAAGCTTGGCGGTAAGGAAGATGAACATGGGGCGCACTTGCTTACCCTTTCGGCGGACGATATAGAAGGTTATACGGTCAAGCAGAGGCACGGGACTACGCATAGAATCCCGAAACCGTTGTTCGAATTCCTGTAGTTCCTCCACAATCGGAGCCTGAATCGTTCGCAAAGACTTGACCATACCAGAATTGTTCGGGCAAAAATAGTTTATTGTAGCTTAACAATTCAATTTCTACATAGTTAACCCAGACCCCCACCTTTTCTATAAATTGTGCTGGCTTCGAATTTGATTAGTTTTTAGACCAACAAATATTAATATTATGCCTGATGAAGGTCTTTGTTCATGTTAATATTTTGAGTTTTCTCTACTCTTTATTTGCCCGGAAATCGCCATTAGGCTGATGAGATACCAATGCGGTTGCTTTTTCACCGTCCATAATAAATTCTATGGTGAACCCTTGTAGAGAGCTTAGTTTGAAGGAGTTTCCCTGGTGTGGTTCCAGCGTGTAAGTGGGCTGACCAATAATGTCTGCTTTTAGTTTGGTACCTTCTAGGCTAATTTTGATTTCTGTACCATTTTCCAGCGAGTAAGTACCGGTTAGGGTTTCCAGAAAATCAGGATCACTAAGTTTTTCGCCGGGCAGACGATCAAAGCGAATTTCGGGTACACTGGCATCTAATAAGGAGTATAGGGCTTCAATTTGTCCGTTGCGGTCGGTCACAAACCGAACGTCGAGCGCAATGTCGTCTCCTTCTGATATTCCCTTGAACGTATCGTATTGCTGGTGTTCCATTTTGCCACTAAAGTGATAGTAGGTCACAACAAGCTGGTCTCCCTCTTGGCTGATAATTATATCGCCGTATCCGGGGTGATTATAGGTGCCAATGTAATCTTCGAAAGGGTGGAGGGCGGGGCTGGTTTCTTCTTTTTCCTCCTCTTCTTCTTCCTCTTCCTCGTTGTCTTCATCTTCCTCATTATCGCCAAACACTAACTCGTACCAATCTTGTCCGTCGCGTTCAAGAAGAATATCTGTGATGGAATAAGACAATACATAATTAAGCGGAGTACCGTTTTTATTGGTAAGGGCAACAAGGCCAAATCCTTCATCAGGAATCATAAATACAAGTGCCGAAAAACCGTCGATATTTCCACCATGTTCTACGACCGTTAGCCCGTCGTAATCATAAGTAAACCACCCGAGGCCATAGGAGGGATGTGAGATGGATGGGTCAGCGATGAGTGTGTTTTCCATGATCATCTGGGGGCTGTGCATCAGTTTTAACTGGCTTCCGCCAATGAAGTGCTGTCCTTGGTATTGGCCGTCACCCAGTTGAAGTTCTACCCATTTGAGCATATCTGTTGCCGATGCATTGATGGAACCTGCAGGCCCAATGGCATCTAACTGATGGAAGGGGAGTCGGGTGATTTCTTCTTCTTTCTCTCCGTATCCGTAGGAAAAATTGTCACTTTGTTCCATTTCGGTTACGGAAAAACTAGCGCTAGGCATCCCCAACGGATTAAATATTTTTTCCTGAATATATTCTTCCCAGGTCTGGCCACTAAGGCGTTCTGTAAGAATACCAGCTGTCATATACATCAGGTTTTGATATTGCCATTTGCTTCGGAAAGAGGCGGAAGGCTCTAGGTATTGTAACCTTTGGTATAGTTCCTCTCGTGAAAAATCGGTTCCATACCAGAGTAAGTCATGTCTTGGTAAGCCGGAACGATGTGATGTGAGGTCAATGGCGGTCATTTCCTCGGTTGCAAAATTATCGTGGAGTTTAAAATCCGGTAAATATTCTTTTATTGGAGTTTTCCAGTCGAGCTTTCCTTCTTCGGCTAGCAAGGCGAGGCCCATCGTTGTAAATGCTTTACTACTAGAACCAATGGCAAAACGGGTGTCAGCCGTTACCGGGACGTCATCTTCAACATTACGTAGACCAAAACCTTCGGCCATCAAGACTTCTCCTTTATAGATAATTCCTAGCCCAAGGCCGGGTACTTCAGCGCCAATACGGCAGGAATCTACCAAGCTTTTGATACGATCAATTTTGGCTTGGAGGGCCGCTGCTGCCGCTGCATCTTGTTGTTGGAGTACCAGGGGGAAACTTTGCCCCATTTGGGTAAATGTTCCTGTTACAGTACCAGGACTCCAGTTGCCTGTGAAGCTGGCTGTTCCAGGCACCTCTGGTAAGGTGAAGGAGAGTTGGTCGCCTTCGATTTTTAGATCAGCGAGGGCCATGTCATTGATTCGCTGAGCGGGGATATCCATGAGGCCCTCCCAACCGTCGGCAGTCGTTTGAAGTTTAATCTGCAAAGCCAGTGGCGTAGAGGGGAGCTCAATGGCGCCGTCCCATTTGCCTTGCCAGTCTTCTGTTGTTTGGGCAAATCCAGCAACCAGGGAAGCAAAGAGAAGTAAAAGTCCGAGCAAACTGCGGTTTTGAATACGAGGGTACATAGTGCGATAATTTATAATGGTGTGTTTTTTGACTTTCCGAAATTATAGTAATTCGTCAGCAGGCTTTCATTTTCTAGATAAGGTCAATTATTTTTTAGATGAACACGTATCAAATTAACGTATCCTTCCATTGCCAGAGATAGCGGCAAGCTACCGTGCGATAGGGTCGCCAAGCTTGGGCTACTTTCTCCATTTTTCGCTCCAATTGTTTGCCCTTGCCGGAAAGTTGATACAACTGCTGCATACTTTGTTGGATGGCCAGGTCGCCTTTGGGGAAGATGTCTTTGCGGCCCAGGCTGAACATGAGGATGATTTGCGCAGTCCAGTTTCCTACTCCTTTGATGGCCGTTAGTTGGTCCATGATATGTTCGTCAGGAACCTTTGACCAATCCTGGCGGTGGAGGTCTTGTTCAGAAAAATAGTGAGCAACATTTTGGACGTAATTGGATTTTTGCCGAGAAAGCCCTGCTGCCCTCAATTGGTCTTCTTGAAAAAGGATGAGTTGATCGGGATGGGGGTAGCTGTCCGGAAATAAAGCAATAAATCGTTGATAGATAGTATTGGCTGCTTTGCCTGATAGCTGTTGGTAAACAATAGTTTTTAATAACCGGAGATAAATATCATTGGTTAAATCGAGTGGTTCCAGGTGAATGTTATCAACCAGTGGGGCAAAAATAGGGTCTTGCCGCAAATGTTTTTTAGCCCCATTGCTTGCTTTTGCCATGTATTTTAAGTTTTACCTGATTTGTCTCGTTATTAACTTTAAAATTAGTAAAACTTTTGGGGTAGGGTGGCAGCTATGCGTATTTTTGACTTCTTGTCTATGCTTAAATAATATCTTATGTGTTACGGAAAACTGTTTTTATTAGCGACGATCCTACTGGGTTCACTGACACTTAGTGCCGGCGACTGGAGAACGAAGGTTGATCCTCAAGTGCTTGCCGAACTCGAAGCTGGTGCCAAGGTAGAGGTTATTGTAGCGTTTAAAGAACAGGCAGACCTTAGTCTGGCTTATCGCCTACGGGGCAAGGCGGCTAAAGGGCAATTCGTATACCAGCAAGTGAATAAAGTGGCTAGTCATTCGCAAAAGGGCGTGAAGGCATTGCTATTTATGAAGCATCAGGAGTACCGTTCGTTTGCGATAGTGAATGCTTTAATGACGGAAGTAGACCTGCCCTTGGCCAAGGCGATAGCAGAAATGGACGAGGTCGCAAACTTGCAGCCCAACCCCTGGACGGCACTAGATCGCCCTGCCTTGGACCTCACACCGTCTTCTGGCGGGCGTGGCGTTGTGGAATGGGGTGTTCAGAGAATAAATGCAGATGATGTATGGGCTTTAGGTTTTCGCGGCGAAGGCGTAACCGTAGGCGGACAAGATACTGGTTATGAATGGGAGCACCCCACGATCATTGAGCAATACAGAGGTTATGACGGCACTTCTGCTGATCATAATTATCACTGGCATGATGCCATTCGGGAAATTAGCCTGTTGCACAATGATTCTATCATTAGCCCGGATAACAACCCTTGCGGCCTTGACGTAAACGTGCCTTGTGACGATAATAATCATGGAACCCACACGATGGGAACAATGGTTGGCGATGATGGTGGTGACAATCAGATTGGTGTTGCACCAGCCGCCAATTGGATTGGATGCCGAAATATGGAACGTGGCTGGGGTAGCCCCGCAAGTTATATAGAGTGCTTCGATTGGTTTTTGGCACCCACGGACCTTGATGGTGAGAATCCAGACCCTGAACAAGCTCCTCATGTAATAAATAATTCGTGGAGTTGCCCAGAATCAGAGGGATGTAATCCTTTGAATTTTGCACTCATGGAGACTGCCGTTGAGGCATTGAGAGCAGCGGGGGTAGTGGTGGTAGTTTCCGCAGGAAACAGTGGCCCCAATTGTAATTCTGTACGTACACCGTCGGCTATTTTTGCAGGATCTTTCACCGTTGGTGCGAGCCGCGATAATGACACCATTGCTAACTTTAGTAGCCGGGGTTCAGTAGCCGTAGATAGCAGTTTTAGGCTTAAGCCTAATGTGGTGGCTCCTGGTGTAGGTGTGCGTTCGGCGATTCGCAATAATGGTTATGCCAGCTGGAATGGTACCAGTATGGCAGGCCCTCACGTAGCTGGTGCGGTTGCATTGATGATCTCGGCTGCACCTCAGTTGGCTGGTGAGGTGGATTCCATTGAAGCAATTCTTCAAGAGACAGCTGTACCTTTGCTGAGTGATCAGGATTGTAGCCCGTTCTTGGGAATGGCTATTCCTAACGCTACTTATGGCTATGGTCGCATTGATGTGTTTGCTGCGGTAGAGCGAGCGATGCAGGTAGTTGCGAATGAAGAAGCTTATCTTGCAGAATGGCGTATCTTTCCTAATCCTACGAAAGGACAGGTTTGGATAAATATACCATCTTTGGAAGAGACTGCAAGCCTGGAGATATTTAATACGGAAGGGAAGCTGCTTCGCTCACTGACTGTAAATGCGGGTCTGGAATCACTGGACTTAGGAGATTTACCTGCGGGAGTATATGCTTATCGTCTACATACGAATGCTGGCGAAAAGACCGGTAAATTGATCAAGCAATAAGGTGTAGCCTCGTTTTTTGTGCAATATTTAAAAGGCAGCACAAAAACAAGTTGAGCCTTCGTTTTTCAAATAGATGGCTAAGCGGTTCATTTAAAGTGCGCCAGCTGTTTGAAAAACTCAGAGAAGGGGCAATTTATTTTTTGCGCAATAAAACGTGTAATTATGCTGAGAAAACATAGTCGGGGCGATCAACTAAAACAAGTGGCTCGTCACTTGAAATTAGATTATCATCCTGTTGATCAATGGGGGATTGAGCAGCAGCTTCAGGATTTTCGCTTGTTCAGGCGTGGATTTAAGGGGCGCTTTAATCACGTGATGAGCTACGAGGATGGTCTGTTGGAGTCGCGGGTGCATGTTTTCGATTATCATTATATCAAGGTTGCAGGCAAACACACCAAACGAGTACCGCAGACGGTGTTTTTCCTGGAGTCACGAAAATTGGGGCTTTCGGAGTTTTATATGCGTCCTGAATATTTTTTCCATCGGGTGGGTGAAATGCTGGGCATTACGAAAGATATTGACTTTGAACAGCATCTCGATTTTTCCCAGAATTACTGGCTTACAGGAGAAGATGAAGAATTCATCCGCCATAACTTCAAAGAAGAAGTTCTTCGTTTTTTTGCGATAGAAAAAGGATGGACGATGGAAGGCTTAGGCTTTTACCTGGTGCTCTATAAGCATGGTAAGCTATTGTCTCCTACGAAGATCAACGAGTTTTATCATAAGGGTATGGAGGTCTATCGAGGCTTAATATCCTAGTTGGTATTCTAACCATCTGAGGATTACTGAAAAGTGAATCCTAATTATCCAGCTTTTGATCAAGCCAACTTGAGATGATTTCAGATGCCAGGGGGAGAAACCCGGTGTCATCTATTGTTGCGGCAAGAGCTTCCTTGAAATCTTCGAACAAAGGAGTCAACTCCCGCTTTGTTTTTGCGGGAAGTTTATTCCATCGCCTGAAATATTTGATAATAACACCTTCATGTGGCGATAAGCCTTCCCATTCAGAAAGGCGATCGTAAACTTTATCTATCTCTCCATCAATGAATTGTGCTGCCTGCTGCTTGTCGTTTAATTTAATCAGAATTTCTATGAGCAGTTTGACTCGTTGAAGATCAGAGCGCAATTTCTCTTTACGGTGTACGGGAATCCTTCCAAAAAATTCTTCTGCATTTGAATAGTCAAATCGGAGGAGGTATAAAATTCCAAATAACAAGATTATGGCACGTTCACGGGAGCGGATGGCCCCTTTTTCACATTTTTCAAAGCGAATTTTCAAGCGTTCAATTACCTCTTCGCTAAGCGTTTTTATACCCTTAGTATCGTTGCAAAGCAATGATAAAGTATGAAAAATGACAATGGTTTCTCTCTTAGTAACTAGTGAGGGCTGGGAAAGGATGAGCTTTTCTAGTCCTGCTATGATTTCCTGAAATTTTGAGAAATCCCTGATATGGCTCATGCCAGAGAGGTAATTGTCCAAAGAGGAAAGGTATGCCAAAGGGTACTTTTTCTGATACGCTAGATTGTCTTTTAAAACGAGATAGATCTTTTCCGTCCAGTAGAATATTTGCTTGGGTGATTTTTGCCAGTAGGCAATTTTCATTTTTACAGAACAGTAGTATAAGAGTGTTTCGAGATTACAATCCACCGGAAAAGGGATAGTAGAAAAGGTGTCAGCGATCGCTTGCCATTCGTCATCAACATTTTTTGCTCTTAAGTGGTAACTAAATACGAATTGATAAGCCATTCGTATTTCAGTATCCCTGACGAATTCAGAAGTCGCTTTTTGTGCCGTACAATGGTGTTTTTTTAGGGGCTTGCTCACATCCTTTGGGTTTTTCTGGAAAAGGATACGTGCTTCCATCATTTCGATCTCATAGCGAGCACTGGGGAATTTGTGTGTTTCTTCCAGTTTTTTGGCTGCTTTTAACTCGATTAAAGCGAGGTCGAACCGTTCTTTCTTATAAAGAATTTTTGCTTGAGCAAGATGTTTTTGAACACTGAAGAAGTAGTCTTCATGAGCTTTGTGAGACAAAAGGACATTCATTATTTGCTCGTAGATCCTTTTGCTATAGGTGCGAGAGGTCGATGCTTTTATTCCTTCCCTGTTCAAAAAAGCCTCGAAAAGATCAATTTGAAATTCTCCGTGATACGTTGCTAAAAAATCGTAGAGAAGGAAATACTGGGTCTGATTGTTATACCCACTTTCTTTAAAAAAGGTGTCTACTACTGATTTTTCATCAAGTGAGTGGATAAAGTCGTAAAGTACAGGGAATTTCATGCGTCAAGTTTGCTTGCAAAAGAAATTGGCCAATAGCTAACCGCATTTGTCTGGCCTCGTATTTACCAAATGTTACAATTGAGCCAAAAAAACCGGAAACGCTTTCTACGTAAGCCCCCATATTTGTAAATGTAATAGGGAGGCATTTTCAAAGGTAAAAATGTTTACTCCGTATCAACACCTAAAACCCTCTTTTTCTTAGACACCTATTAACAAATGAAAACCAAATGAGTATTGTAAATCCCCCCCATTTTGAACTTGGATTAAGTGAGTATCTGGCTAAGGTGGCACTTAATCCCTCCAGATTGTGTTATGCCTTTCGAGTTGGGTACATAGGAAGCGAAGTGGATCGGTTTGATGAAAGCATGTTAGGAAAAGTGCTTGACTGTCAGTCTTTTGAGGAGGGGGCGCGTCGTGCGAAAGGAAAAAGTATTGCTACAAGGCACGCTAAAAAACTTTTAGAAACTCGTTTGGATGAATTTTATCCTAGTGCCCGCCAGAGATTAGTCATTGCTAATTTAACAGGAGTTGAAAAAGACCAGCGAATCAAAAAATTACAACAGGCTGTTGCCTGGCTTAAGACAAAAAATGTAGCAATTATTTATTTTCAGTACCAATGGATGGTGAATGGACAGATGAAACAAGCGCTAGGTCTCTATGACTGTGAATATGTGGTAGAGGATTTTGCCATCCCCTGATTATCTGTAGCGCCAGCCTTAAATCTCTTTGTATGAGCACGACCCATTTTGTGAAATTATTAAGTGACCTCTCCATTTTTTCGCGGGCAGTACCTTCTGCTCCTGAACCAATAGAATGGGTACTTAAAATGGTAACCCTAAAGAACGGAACCTCAAAGTCGGAGGTAGTTTTTGAAATTTTATCGAATCGTTTGACGGCGGTAAATGTTAAGTATGATTCAGTAAATGATGGGTATAATGTTACTATTGATACCCCTTCTTCCAGCTTGCCTGGAGCTAGATCATATCATGAATTTACGTCTAAGGACGTTAGCATCAGTTTTGCTGAAAATGCTAATAAACATGCTCGCTTTATTGTAGTGGATGATCTTTCCATTATGCTAGAATGCATTTTAGAGGGGCCAACAATCAACGACCATGTTATTGTGCTGAATATTGAAAGTACGAGTGTACCGGATGAATATTTTTACAGTATCTGGTGCTATGAATTAAATCTCCTTTAAAAACAAATCTTTCTGAGATATACACCTTGTTTCAGAACCCTATTTGACAACCCACTGCCATTTTTGGTAGTGTTAGTTTGCTTTCGAAGATGGTCAGCTCCAGACGTGGGGACGGCCTGAGGCTGCCATCTTCTTTTTTTCTCTGACATTTTTTGCATTGGCATGGCCACGAAAAATGCCGGGGCAGGTTTTTATTGCCCCTAATACCCCATTAACCTTTCTCCTTAATTGGGGATAACCCTTTGTGTTAGTTTTTCAAGGGCAGGAGTATCTTCATCTAAGGGACGAGATGAAGCTTACTCCTGTTTTTTTTATGGCAGTTGTGGAAAACTTTACCAGTAGGTACCCCACGCCCTCCATCTTTTTTGGCTAATTTAGTGTTCTTAATATTGAAGCGAAAGATTAGAGAGAACTATGCCAGATTACTGCCACCTTCATTGCCATACGCAATACTCATTATTGGACGGAGCTGCTGAGATCAGCACCATGATGGACAAGGCTGCGGCCGATGGCCAGAAAGGTGTTGCTCTTACGGATCATGGCAATATGTTTGGCGCCTTTAAGTTTGTTGCAGAAGCAGAAAAACGCAAGCTTAAGCCTATTATTGGTTGCGAGTTTTACATGGTGGAAGACCGGCACGTCAAAGCGTTCTCTCGTGCCAAAGGTGAGAAAGACAAGCGGTATCACCAGCTCATGCTTGCTAAAAATGCGCAGGGCTACGAAAACCTGAGTAAGCTTTGTTCGTTGGGTTTTATAGAAGGGCTTTACAGTAAATTCCCCCGGATTGATAAAGAATTGGTGGAGAAATACCACGAAGGCTTGGTGGTTACCTCTTGTTGTATTGGTGCTGTTATTCCGCAGCTTATTCTACAGGGGAAAGATGAAGAAGCCGAAAAAGAGCTGAAGTGGTGGTTGAACATCTTTGGCGAAGATTACTATATCGAGCTTCAGCGGCATCGTGGGTTGGAAAATATTGATATTGGCAAAGACCGTAATGGTAACCCTATTTTTACGGGGATGAGTCAAGAGGATGTGAACCAGAAACTCTTGGTACTGGCCAAAAAGCACAACGTCAAGGTTATCTGTACCAACGATTCTCATTATGTCGAAGAGGAAGACTGGGAGCCGCACGATATTTTGCTTTGTATCAATACGAATAGTTTACTGGAAGATAATAAGCGCTTTAAGTTTTCCAGCTCAGATTTCTACTTCAAGACGCAACAGCAGATGAGCAAGCTGTTTAGCGATCAGGAAGCAGCGGTAGCTAATACCATGGAAATCTACGATAAGATTGAAAAGCTGACGCTGGCACGAGATATCCTACTGCCTAACTTTCCAATGCCCAAGGGTTTTAATACCCAGGATGAATACCTTAGGCATCTTACCTATGAAGGAGCTAAGCGCCGTTACGGTACCATTACACCAGCTATCAAAGAACGCCTTGATTTTGAATTGAAGGTAATTGAAAAGTCAGGCTATCCTGGTTACTTCCTTATTGTTCAAGACTTTACCACTACCGCTCGTGAAATGAGTGTAAGCGTAGGGCCTGGTCGTGGTTCGGCAGCGGGTTCAGCTGTTGCTTACTGTGTAGGGATTACCAATGTCGACCCCATCAAGTATGACTTACTTTTTGAGAGATTCCTGAATCCTGAGCGGGTGAGCATGCCCGATATTGATATTGACTTTGATGATGAAGGTCGCCAACGAGTGATTGACTATGTGATCGATAAATATGGCCAAAGCCAGGTTGCACAGATCGTGACTTATGGTACTATGGCTGCAAAATCAAGCTTACGAGATGTAGGCCGAGTGATGGATGTACCGCTTTCAGAGGTGGATCGGGTAGCGAAAACATTTCCTGCTCACCTCAAAGCCAGCCTTGCCAATGTACTCGCCCAAGGAGATATTGACCCTAAGCTCAAAGGGTCTTTGAATAGCGAGGAACGAGAAAAAGCTTACCAGTTTCGCCAGTTGGCAGAAAACGACGACAAAATTGGTCGTATGATCCAGACGGCTAAAAAGCTGGAAGGATCGGTGAGAAATACAGGTATTCATGCCTGTGGGGTCGTAATCACGCCAGATGATATTACCAAGTACGTACCGGTAACTGCAGATAAGGAAACGGGCATGCTCATTTCCCAGTTCGATAACAGTGTAGCAGAAGATGCGGGGCTTTTGAAGATGGACTTTTTGGGTTTGAAAACCCTTACCATCATCAAGAATGCCGTAAAAATGGTGGAAGAGAACCATAATGTAAAGCTGGATATGGACCTTATTCCGCTGGATGATGAGAAAACCTACGAACTCTTCCAGCGTGGAGAAACGGTGGGCATCTTCCAGTATGAGAGTGCAGGGATGCAGAAATACATGAAGGAGCTGGTTCCTTCCTCTTTTGAGGATCTCATTGCCATGAACGCTTTGTATCGTCCTGGTCCATTGGAATATATTCCCAATTTTATTGCACGTAAGCACGGGCGTGAGCCGGTTACTTATGATTTGCCGGCAATGGAGGAATACCTGGAAGAGACCTACGGAATCAATGTTTACCAGGAGCAGATTATGTTGCTTTCGCAAAAATTGGCAGGCTTCACCAAGGGAGAGGCTGATATGTTGCGGAAAGCAATGGGTAAGAAAAAGAAGGCGCTGCTGGATCAGATGCTCCCAAAATTTGTAGCAGGCGGTGAAGAACGTGGCCATCCTAAAGATAAACTAGAGAAGGTTTGGAAAGATTGGGAGGCGTTCGCGTCTTACGCTTTCAATAAATCGCACTCTACTTGTTATGCCTTTGTAGCGTTCCAGACAGCCTACCTCAAAGCTCATTATGCCGCAGAGTTTATGGCGGCGGTGCTGACGACCAACAAGAGTGATATCTCTAAAGTCACCTTCTTTTTACAGGAATGTAAGCGGATGGGATTAGATGTATTGGGGCCTGATATCAACGAGTCGGTATCTGATTTCTCGGTAAACGTCAAAGGGCAGGTGCGTTTTGGGATGTCTGCCTTGAAAGGAGTAGGGGAGGGGCCAGTGACGTCGATTCTGGATGAACGAGATGAAAATGGACGTTACGTCAGTGTTTTTGATCTGCTCACAAGACTCGATCAAGGAGCAATCAATAAGCGAGTATTAGAGAGTCTTTCTTTGGGGGGAGCATTCGATTGTTTTGATGAGATTCACCGTGCGCAATACTTTGCGCCTTCTGATAAGTACGATACCTATATTGAACACTTGGTGAAATACGGTAATGCTTACTTGAAAAATAAAATTAGCGCTGCTACTTCCTTGTTTGGTGCTATGCAAGATGAAGTAATGGTGCAGGAGCCCGCCCCTCCTGAATGCCGAGAGTGGAGCCTGATTGAGAAGCTGGACAGAGAAAAGGAAGTTACCGGTATTTTTATCTCCGGCCACCCGCTGGATGATTACCGCATGGAAGTTGCCAATTTTGTGACTTGTTCGCTTAATCAAGTAGACAGTAACAAACAACGCTCACAGCTACAGCTGGCAGGATCAGTAACAGGAGCGCGACACATGATTTCCAAGAACGGGAACGGTTGGGGTATTTTCACCGTTTCTGATTTCGACGGCGAGCTTGAATTCCGCCTTTTTGGCGAGGATTACCAGAAATTTAAGCATTTGCTGGAGCCTGGAATAGCGATTTTTATTACTGCTGGTTTTCAACGAGGATGGCGGGATGACGGCCTGGAGTTGAAAATTAAAGACGTTTCTTTACTCGAAAGTGTAGGTGATACGCTTACCAAAGGAATACGACTGACCTTACCGCTAGATAGGCTTACCAGTGAAATAGTGGAAGGCCTTGATCAATTGTGCCAAAAACACGAAGGACAGCATCAGTTGCGTATGGTGCTACTAGATCGACAGAATAGAGTGAAGCTGCCTTTGGCAGCGAAAACACGCAAAGTAAAGGCGGATAATGATTTTGTTACCGCTTTGACTAAGCTTGGCGTGGACTATAAGATTGAGCGTTAAGGGAGTTCGCAAAAAATAATCTACACATCTTCCTACAAATTTTACTTGCGTAGCCCGCTATGCTGCGAAAAATCCGATTTGTCTAAAGAAAAATTCGCTACGTCTTTTGCGTAGATTATTTATTTCCTCCATCCCTAAGCGGAACTTTGGGTTCTTTATTTTGATGCGTTTGCCTCGTTAGAACAAGCTCATGTTTGGGTTGTTAATAATTCCTACTATCTTTACAATACTAAGTGAGTCTAACCCAGACCAATATCCCAGCTATTAAGGAAACTACGACCCTAACTTAAACTGTGTAATACCTTAATAATTCCAAAAACATGTTCTTCCATACATCATCGTGGGGAAGAAAGCTACAAGTAGGTGTGTTACTGATGATATTTGCCTTGAGTGGGCAAAGTCAATCGCTGGAAAGTGTAGCTTTTTCTCTTACTCTACCTGACGGACAGACGGCTGGTATTCAGCAAAGATCCTCTATTACTAATCTGGTTCAACAGCCTGAAGGGCTCTACGTCTTAACGGAAAGCGACGGCTGCTATCTATTGTCTAGTCAATCTGGTCAACAGCATAAGTTATTAGCACAACCGACCGACCGGCGCGAAAAATTCAACCGCCTCATTAAGAAAAATAAGGAAGTTCACCTCTTGGTGAATTACCAGTCTTTACGGCCTTTGGTGGAGAAAGAGAAAGAACCACTGGCATTTACCAGTTCGTTTTTTGCTAAAACTGTTCACCCAACCTCCATCCATTATGCTGATGACGGCCGGATAGTGGTGGGTAGTCTGGAAGATGGCTTGTTTTTGTTTGAGCCTGATGAATACGGCGGATATTCTAATGTGCCGGAGCGTTTTTCTACTGCCGGGCAGCAGTTGCCCTCTAATATTGTACACACCATTTACGAAGATCAGCGCGGGGTAATTTGGATAGGAACAGACCGTGGGCTAGCTACGCTCACCAATGATACCATCTATAATTTAGGAATGGCTCCTCCTGTGAAACAAAACTGGTGGCAGCGTTTTTGGGGAGTGGAAGGACCACCACCGCTATACAATGGCCCGGTGAAAGCTATCGCAGAATGGGGAGACAGTATTGTTTTTGCAGGTGATGAAGCGCTTTATCGTATACCTACTCGCCCGGATTCCTTGTCATTGGTCTATGAATACGACCTGAGTGAACGCCTTCCGGAACCACTGACCAATATTCAGCAGCTGATGGTAGATTTTAACGGTGACTTATGGGTTGCTGCGAATCAACTTTTACGGTTCAATATCACGCGTAATGAACTAAGGATTTTTGGTAGAGAAACTGGTATCCGTGGGCAAGGTATTTCGACCCTCTTAGAAGATGTAGAATTGGGAGAAATCTGGATTGGCACCCAACGTGGCGGCCTCTATCGAATGAGCAATGACCCTTATTCCAGGATTGGGCATTGATAATGTGAGGCACCTTTATCTGTTCCTTAAAGGTAAGGCTACAAGGCAATCCTCACCGTGTTAGGTACTTCAAAGACTTCTGCTAGTGGTTGTTTTTCATTCCCCAGGATATTGATTGACAACTTCGACGACATACGTAAGGTCTTGCTCTGTAAACCGCTGGTGGATGGGCAGTAGGAAATGATGCTCAAGTAAGTCCTTGCTACTTTGGTACTGGCTTGATTGGTGTTCCTTGATAAACCACCACCGATCGGTGAAAGCTTGTCCGCGAATGCCGTGAGCTTGTAAGTAAGTGGAGAAATGCTGGGGATCATCTACCCAGAGCGGGAACCCAATAGGAGGATGGAGCAGGTTGCTGTCCTTGGCAAGAAAGCGGATTTTTCCTTGTGTTAAATGCTCGTAGTAGTAGGCTGCTTGCGCCATTCTTTCTTCAATAACTTTGTTGTGTGGCGTGTGCCTGATCAGCCATTTTCCTGTTTTGCTTAGTGCTTTTGGGGTATTCGTTCCGGCGAGCAGATGCCGATAAGCTCGTGCGTAGGCGCCACCACTTAGCCGTTGCCACCATTGCTTGCCGGGAAGGTTTAATTGTTGAGCAGAACTCCCAGCCAGGTAGAGGAGTTGCCAAAAAAGAAAAGCATAATGTTGGTGGTTGACCTTTAAGGGGGGCGTTATCGTAGATGGCCCGATGAGCCAGGCACCATCTGTTGTTCCAATCATTTTTGTAGGCGAAAACAAGGCCCAGTGAGGAGTAGTGGGCGGCTCCCACTGGGGATGCGGGTAGCTATGAGCCCAGTCTTCGAGTAAGCGACTTCCTGGTGGGAGTAAGCTTTGCATTCTTTTAGCGTCTCTTTCCTGGCCAAAGAAGTGAATGAGTACGACGAGGTCAAAATGTTGGTCATTTAACCGTTGGGTGATCTCCTCCCATTTGGGGTTGGCATTGTGGTCGAGGTTGTAGTAGTGAATCTCCCATTGTGCTAAAGAAAACGGAAGTTGTACGCCCTCGGGAACCCATGCGGGGAGGAGTACTTTCCCTTGAGCAAGGTCCGTCGATTTGAGGTGTTGAGCGAGGGCGAAGAGGGCCTCTCTGCCGCTGCGGAAATCACTGCGCCCGAGCGTTGGTAAACCATCCGGCCAGCTTGCTGGCCAGCGGAAGGAAAAGCTACGAGACGGTGAGTAATGATGCAACATAAGGCGAAGATAGCAAGCGTTAAACAAAGGGAAACTTCCTATGAGGAATAAAAAACCCCCGACCCTGTGCTGGGTCGGGGGAAAACGGAATAATGAATATCACAAAAATATCCTGCTGTAAAACGCATGCTCTTCGGGTGACACGCTGATAAAACCATCAATGGGGACTAAGCAGCCTTCTTCCCTGGTTTCTGATCCAGCATGATAAAGTCATTGATGACGATATCAATTGACAAGCGATCGATGCCATCCTTATCGGTGTAGCGGTCGTACTTGATCTTGCCTTGTACGGCGAGCTTACTTCCTTTCTTGGCGTATTGTACCAGGGTGTCGGCTTTTCTGCCAAAAGCTACGCAGCGGTGCCATTGAGTGACGGTGATTTTCTCTCCATCCTTGTTGTTGTAGCTTTCGTTGGTGGCGAGGCTAAAACTGGTAACGGATTTTTGCTTGGAGCCTTTCTTTACGGGATCCTTGCCTAAGTTGCCAATGAGGGTTACGGAATTTTGTACTTGATTCATAATAAAAAAGGTTGGACCGGGTGGTTGGTATTTGTTTTAGCAGAGAGCGTGGTGTAGCCTTATTGATGGTGTTGCCACCAATTGTTATTGCTACGCCAACAGCGCGCTAATGCCCGGAATGTTAAAAGAAAAATTAAGTCTATTTAAAGCATGCCGATCTTAAAGTGGTTTGAGCCTAGCCCAAACTACTTAGTTGTCGGGATAAATGCTAATGGCTATTACTGCATGAGGCGAAATTCATTGACCACGATTTCTGTTTGGGTTTTCTTCAACTCGCCTTCCCCTATCGTCTGGTGTTGTATTTTTCCCTGTACGACTACAGAGGAGCCTTTCTTTAAAAACACCTGCATCATTTCGGCAATCTTACCCCAGCCGATGAGCTGGTGCCAGGTGGTTTCAATACGCTTGCCGCCTTCCTTGTCACGGAAGATTTCTTTAGTAGCAATACTGACCCGAGCGAGGGAGTTGCCATTATTAAGAGCGCGGTATTCGACATCGCGGCCAAGGTTGCCGATGAGTTGTACGTGGTTACTGATAGAGTTCATAATCGCTGATTTTAGTTGTTGTACGATGATTGAGCGCAGTATTAATATCAGGCCTGATGTGCAATACGTGCTGGTTGTAAAAGTATTGGTTGAGCGCTTTCAACCGGTAACACTGCAAAGATGGGGGAGTGGGAAAGTATTACTCGTATAATAAACGTATACTGTCGTTTGTATCCGTTTATAAACGTTTGTAAACGGATATTATTGAATTAATAGATTGATTTTTAGTGTTTTATGTGTTTTAAGGTGACGCGATTTTTTTTGATTATTTTTAGGTTTGGTTTTGCGTTAAGAGGGAGTTCCATGCAATAAATTAATACTAAAAGGGATAGTGGAAATTAATTTTGGTTGACATTATATGTCTTAACAGTGCGTAATCATGCTAAATGCTAAAGACTAAGAGAAAAGTATGGTTTACACAATATCAACAATGTCCTACATTATTACACTTGCTAAAGCAAAATTTATCAAATATCTTATCCCTAAACACTTATACTAAAAATGCAAATATGATTAATAGGGTTATTAAAAGATATATTAAGACTGTAGTTTGCTTAATACTTTTGTGTCCTGCTAGCATGGAAGCAGAAATTGTTATAAGTATTAATTTTCATAAAGATACTTTTGAACGTATTGAGCCTATCGAGTATACTATTTCTATTAATAATCTTTCAAAAGATACTCTTAAAATACAGACGAATAGATATATCGGCTTTAGATCAACTCTAGAAGTAAAAGCTGATTCTAGTGAAAATTGGACTCCTCTTTGGAGTTCTAATATTAGATTGACTGAGTATTGTACTCTAAGTTATTATGATCTTAGTCCTTGTATCGCTAGAAAACCATCTAACACCTATTTGGCTATTTATCCTGGAGAGAGAAAACAATTTATTGGTTCATATTATCCTGTTTTTAAGGACAATGATCAAAACATATTTGAATTATCAAAGAGGTATGAAGTTAGAGTTAAAATTCCTTTAATGGAGCCATTATTAATGGAAATTACAAGAAGCATAAGTGACTTTATATCCATCAAGCCATCGAGTCAAGAGGATGAATTAATATTATCACTACTAGAGGAAGAAGGGATGTCGACTTTTGATATAATAGCACCATGGAGTGACTGTGGAATAGATATTATTAAGTTCGAAAAATTGAAAAATATTGGCTTAAAATATCCGACAAGTATACTTGGAAGAATAATTATTTTGCAAAAAATAGAACGAGAATATAATTTAAAAAATATTGATTTCATCTCTGACACTGATGAAGAAATACAGAGACTTAATGATCAATTACAATTGCTAAAAACTGCTCTTATTGACGGAGTTTATGATAGAGCAGTTTTAGAACAAATGATACATAATAATCTTGAAAGGGGGATGTTTGTATATGACTCTATCGTATATACTGAGATTGATGAACTTTTTGAGTTAATAAAAGAAAAAAATAAATAATGCATGGAACTTTGCCTACCCGACAATCCTCCTAACGTCGGTCTGCGGGTAGGCTAGGAGTTGTAGCCAATTAAAAAATAAGATTGATGAAAAACCTAGAGAAGTTATTGCTAATTACATGTTTAGTATTCAGTGTAGTATTCGTATGTTTTGGACAATCTGAATACATATTAGAGTGGAGTGCGAATGAAAATTCTCAAATAGGTCAATGGACACAAGATTGCCCTAATCTATATCTAAAAGAATGTCAAAAAGTTCGGCTAGATGCTGAGAGTAATGTAATTGTAGCTGGAACATCAAATGAGAATGGAAATTATGATTTTTTGATCGCAAAGTACTCTAACGAAGGAATTGTGTTTTGGAAAAACCTATATGGAGCCTCAACTGAAAGTACAGAGTATTTGACTGGAGTACATGTTTTTGAGAATGGGAATATACTGGTAAGTGGTTTTAGTATACTTAATGATAATGAGGCTAGAAGTTTAGTAATAATGCTTAGTGCAGAAGGTGATGTTTTATGGGAACAATTCCTTTTAGAGGATTATGTCTGGAGTTTTCCTCAAGGGATATCTGTTAATGATGATAGTGATATATACCTGACTGGATATATAAACCAGACCTTTAGTTCAAGGCAGTTATACACTGTGAAAATGGATAGTTTTGGAAATATTCTGTGGGAGGAAATATATTCAGAAGATGAGACAGGGAGGTATGAAGGACTAGAAATAAGAGTAGTAGACAATGTAGTTTCTGTAATTGGGTACTTTTTTAGATCATTTCCACAGATTAGAAACGTAGTAACTCTTAATTATTCAGAAGATGGTGAACTACTGTCATCAAATGAAACTCCATTTGAAGGGAATTTATCTTCAGCTTACATTGACGAAAACGGTAGTTCTTACATTGGTTTGTTCGGTGACTTTGAAATAATAAAGTATAATCAGAGTGGAATCGAAGAGTGGTCATTTGAAGTTCCAACAAACTTACCGAATAATGTCACAGCGGATGAAGTCACGGATATTATATCTGATGGTGATGGTAATGTCTATATAACTGGAAGACATTACGGGGAAAACTATGGAGATACGTTAAACTACACTAATGGTGATCTACAAGTTTGTAAAATTTCACCAAGCGGTGATTTGATCTATGGATATAGATATGAAAACCTTGGGACTCATGCTTTCGATGGCGGAAACAAATTATTTTTAAGTGAAAACCACTTAGTCATTGGTGGTATGAGTCAAGGAGTTAGTGTTGGAACAGATTATGATTACGTTTCTATTGTTCTTGATGAAAATGGAAATGCGATTGACACAATTAGATTTCATCAGGAAGGAGACGAGGTTGTAAAGTCGGTTATTATGGACGATGAAAAAAATGTGTATTTGACAGGAGTAGGAAACGGAAGCACTTTAACTCAGAAGTATCGTTTTGGAAAAATAGTTAGTACTGATGAGAATTTTGGGGCGGAGAGTGAAGTTGTTTTATATCCTAATCCATTTGAAAGTATTTTGGTAGTAGAGGGAGACGTATTCAATTCTTGTGAATTGGTCTTGTCAAATTTTAGTGGGGAAGTCGTTCATAAGGCAATCATTGATGATTTATCAAATGCTAGATTAGATCTAAGTTGGTTATCTTCTGGGGTCTACTTTGTGCAATTGATAGATGGGGATAAAAACACAATTAATAGGAAAGTCATAAAATTATAAGAGACTGGCTACAACTTTGCTACTGCGACAAGCCTCCTGCGTCGGTCTGCGCCCTAGCCCGAGTTGTGGAAAATTAAATAAAAAAATGCTCTCGATATGAGAAAAATGACTTTGTTGTTAATGGTTTGTCTATTTGGCAATGCTCTGAATTGCCAAGACATTAAAGCTCTTTATGAAAATGAAGAATATCAATCAGTAATTAAATCTGATCTCACACTTGATAAGCTCTCAGATGAAGAATGTTATATGGTTGGTTATTCATTTTATAGATTAGAAGATGATGCCTCTGCAGTAAAATGGTATGACCATGCAATTGATAAAGGATTAGATGATGATAATATTTATTTTTATAAAGGTTTGTCCTTGAGATTTGCTGGAAATATGGATTCAGCACTAGAAAATTTTTATCGAGCTGTTTCCAGAAAACCAGATAGTCAAAGGAATTTACTGGAATTAGGAAATACATATTTTTATCTGGAGGACTTTGAACAAGCATTAAAATATTTAAGTGAGTCAAGAGCCCTTCCATATGAGTTGGGTATGCCATATTATCAAGTACCATATGTATTTCACTATAATCAAGACTTTGAAAAAGCATTACAAGAATACTATATAAGTGCTGAATTGATTGATAAATCTGATCCAGTTTACTTAGAAATTCTAAAAGAAATTGGTGTTCTAGAATATACAGTCACAGAGAATAATCAAGCTGCGATTAATGCCTATAATGAACTTTTAAGATTAAGTCCTCAATCGTATGAAATTTATTCTAAGTTGATAAAGTGCTTCAATAGAATGAATGATACAGAAACTGCTGATAGCTTATTTAATGCTTATAAAACTATGTTTGATGCTGGAATACTTCCGGAAGAACTGATGTCTGAAACAACAATCGCAATTGATGAATTTGATTGGAATAATAGAATGGTGATTTCTTTCAAGTCATTAGTTGAGCCCAAGGAGACACTAGATGAATATTACTCAGCGTATCTGCTAGATGAAAAAGGAGAAAGTATTGAAGTGAAATTTATGACTGAGAAGACGCTTGATTTAGAGCCTGAAATAAATCGACAATTAATGTGCTCAAGAGATAAAGATGGATCACACAATACCTATCCATACGGATGGGATTCATTAGATATAAAATATGGTGAGTTTAAGGATTTAGTCCTGAAAATCCTAAATGAAGAGATAGTAGCGGGAGCCTCTTCAAGATTCAAGAAAGAATAAATAAAATGATACTTCCCACAACTTTGCCTACCTGTCGGTAGTGTTGCATAAACTGCTCCAGTTATTTGTCATATCATTATTTTCAGTGACCATTTTTGCAACGGCCTCTGATTTGGAGGTGTTTGATATGGCGGGGCGTAAATTTTCCAGCTTTGCCAATTGTAACGGAGGGCGCAAATTTATAGATACAGTCCATTGGCCTACAGGAGTTTATCTTGTTTTTTCATTGCTGATGGTAATTGGTATAGTCGAAAAGTTATAATAGGGGTAAACAATAAAAATTATGAATTATAAATTAATACCAATTTTCCTTGCTGCTATCTTTTTTCCCTTCCAGGGAACTACACAAACGGTTGGTACACTTCAAAATGATGAATCTAGTCTTCAGGGCTATACCTTTTTCTCGCCTTTTTCAGGTACCAAAGCATGGCTGGTAGATAACTGTGGGCAGCTCATCAATTCATGGGACCGAGGAACACGCCCCGGGCTTGCTGCCTATTTTCTTGAAGATGGATTGATGTTGAGAACTTATAAAGCAGATTTGGAAGGGCCATTTACATCAGCCAGCAATGCCGGAGGTATCGAACTGGTGGATTGGGACAACAATACCGTCTGGCATTATGAATGGAATACCCCCACAGCGCTTTCTCATCATGATGCTGTTATTATGCCGAATGGGAATATACTACTGTTAACCTGGGAATTAGTTTATACCGATGAATTGATCGAATTGGGCCGCGACCCTAACGAAATCGCTATTGAAGGTTACATGTGGTCGGAGAAAATTGTAGAAATCGAACCAGTCGGATCTAATGATATGAATGTCATTTGGCAATGGGAAATTAAAGACCATTACGTCCAGGATTTTGATGCTTCAAAACAAAATTATGGTGCGATAGCTGACCACCCGGAATTATTCAACATCAATCTGCCTGACCTGAATAGCAGCAATTCTAACGCAACTCGCGATTGGAATCATTTCAATTCGATCGATTATAATGAAAGCCTGGATCAGATTCTGATCTCGGTACGAAATTCAGATGAAATATGGATCATCGATCACTCAACCACTACTGTCGAAGCAGCTTCTCATGAGGGTGGCTTATATGGGCGTGGTGGAGATATTCTGTACCGTTGGGGTAACGCTTCAGCCTATGAACGTGGAGAGGTGAATGAGCAAAAACTATTTGGTCAACATGGCGCGCATTGGATTAGGGATGATTTGACTGACGCTGGAAAAATAATGCTTTTCAATAATGGGAACGGCCGGCCAGGAACGGATTATTCTACCACAGAAATCCTGATTCCTCCACAGGATGCTAATGGCGGGTATATTATCTCAGACCCCAATCCTTTCGGACCGGAAGAGCCAGAATGGATTTATGGAGATCAGGTTGGGGAAGATTTTTACTCCGCCTATATGTCTAACGCTCAACGCCTCGTTAATGGAAACACTTTAATCAATGCCGGTTCACCAGGAAGAATTTTTGAGATTGATCCTGATCGAAATACTGTTTGGCAATATGAGGTTCCACTCTTCGGTGATTCTCCAGCGACTCAGGGAGGCAACGTTAATAACAATGCTAATTTTAGAGCTTATAAATATCCGTCTGATTATCTTGGATTTGAAGGTGTTGATTTAACCCCAGGTGCAACCATTGAAAATGGTGAAAATCCTATTGGTTGCGAGATTTTCGTAGATGTAGAAGAATTAGCGCAAAATGAGCTCTCCATAGATGTTCAGTATTTCCCTGGAGAGAACAGTTTAAAGATCTTAAACCCTCAAAATGAAAAAGCAGATTTATTTTTATTTGGTGTTAATGGCCGATTCTATCAAAAAGAAAAAATCAATACGCTAGAGCAAACTTTTCAGCTTCCCCATAATTTGAAAGGGATTTATTTCCTACAGATTCTTACAGCAAAAGGCGGAGGTTTTGGTAGAAAATTGGTATTGTTCGGAGGGTAATAAAATCAGGAGACGTACTGTATTCTACCAATATCCGGCCTGGTTGTCCTTTTTGGTGAACGCTGAATACAACTGCTTTTGAAGCATTAGCTCCGGGACGAAAAAGAGCATACTTTATCTATTTTTCTGCGCAATACTAACGCAAAAATGAACACAAAAAGAAATACCAAACTAGTTGTAGAAACCATCGTGGTTTTTATCGGACTGTGTTTTTGGGCAACGTATATTCATCGGCATCCATTACAGAATGATGCGTTGACAAAAGTGTTATTTGTGTTTACGGCCCTCGTCCAAGGGTTTTGGTTTTATAGGTTCTACATCGTGGGGCATGAAGCGTCTCATAGAAAACTATTCATAGCGAGTAAGACGGCGAACGATATCGTGGGAAGTATCATTTTGTTGCCATTGATGACGCCGATCACGGTTTACAGAAAGATACATTTGTTTCATCATGGTTTCAACCGCAAAGACAATCACACTTCGGCATTAGACACCTTTACCACAAAGAATCCATCCTTTTTAAAGAAAATATATTATTACGCGTTGTGGTATATTAGTGTGTTTTTGGGCGGGTTGTTTATTCATTCGTTGGTGTCTGTTATTTTGTTTCTCTTCATTCCTCCAAGATGGGCAAGGAAAATATCACCCGCTTTTGAGGGGTGGACCTTAAAAGACCAATTCCAATCCATTTTGCTTTTTAGCTTGGGCGTTGGCTTGCATTTAGCGGTATATTTCTTCTTTGGTTGGGAGGTTTATTTATGGACGATGGGTTATCCGATGATCGCATTTGCCTGGATATTGTCGCTATTCGTCTACATTTTTCACTATGATACGACGGTGGGTGAGCAGGTAAGGTTCAATGTCAGGTCGGTGAATCGCTTGCCGTTTTTCTCCTGGGTGTTGATGAACTTTAATGAGCATGCTACCCATCATCAACATCCTAACATACCGTGGTATGAACTTCCTGAAAAGAGGACTGCTTTACCAAAAGATTTCGCCGACAAAAATCAGAATACCTGGAGCTTGTTCAGTGCTATTTTTCAACAAATAAAAGGACCGAGAATAATAGATGAATCCAAGGATTAGAAAATCAACGCTTGAAGATGCCAAACACTTTATTCGTATTAAAGAGTGTCTGCCCCTTAATACTCAAAGCGACCACACCCAACAAGGTGGATTTTTACTGGGAACAGATATAGAAACCTACAAATTCTACATAAGTCATGGCATTTGCTTCACGGCAATAGCGTCTGATGAGGTTGTCGGTTTTGGTATCATGTTGCCTAATGAGTTGGTTAAGCAAAGTGAGCTGTGGGAAAAGCGGAAAACGGTCCAATGGTCTGTGGATTTAGCTAAATTAGAGCATAGCAATATTTCGTATCTGGAGCAGATGGCTTTTTTGAGGGGGAATAGGAAGCTAACGCTGATATTATCCTACAACTTAGTTCACGCGGCCTTTGAGAACGGCGCTGACCATATATTGACGACAACGGTTAGGAAGCCTGTTGCCAATGAAGCCGCTATTCCATTGATACATGCAGTAGGCGGCAGGAGAGTAGGAAACATCGATGAAGTATATCCGCAAGTGGGGGCGATAAATTCAGACATTTACCTAATGGATAAAACGACTTTTTACGAAAGTATCAAAAGCCGAATATCGTACGATTTTTTAATCGCGAACTCGATATAAGCAAGAAAAATGATAATAGAGAATTTCAAAACATTTAATGGCCAGCACTGTGAGACAACAGCGACAGGAAGTTTGCTTTACCAGATAGGGATGGAGTTTTCAGAACCTATGCTATTTGGAATAGGGGAAGGCTTAGGATATGTATTTTGGAACATGAAAATAATGGACTTCCCGTTTATTGGGGGAAGAGTTAAAACAGATGCGTTAACAGAAAATATTTGCCGGAATCTAAATTTGACCTTAACGGTTAAAGAAACGACATCGGTAAAAAAAGCATGGAGCAATGTAAAGCAATTTATAGATGAAGGGAAAGCTGTTGGTCTAAAGCTTGATTGTTATCACTTGGATTACTTTACCAATAAGATACACTTTGCTGGTCACTATGCTAGCATGTATGGATATGACGATGAGATCGCTTACCTGAATGACACAAATCAGCAGGGAAGAGACGCTAAGACTACCTTGGAAAGCTTAGCACTGGCACGAAATGAAAGAGGGCCAATGTCATCAAGGAATCGATCCTATACGATTACAAAAAATGGGGAAACGCCAGATTTAGGAACAGTAATTAAAGCGGCAATTAAAAATAATGCCACCGAGTTTTTAAACCCTCCAATAAAGAATGTAGGCTACAAAGGGATCTATAAAACAAGTAGCGAAATTGTAAAGTGGTTCAAGACCAGTAAGGATATAAAGAAGGACTTTCAAACCTCCGCTTCTATCATGGAAAGAGGAGGTACAGGTGGCTCGTTATTCCGGAATATTTATAGAGACTTCCTTAAAGAAAGTAGCGAAATACTTCAATCTGACCAATTGCTAAAAGCGAGCGAAAAATACGCCCAAATAGCTAAGCTTTGGAAAAACGTTGCTGACCTATTCCATGAAATAGGAGAAACAGAGGACATCAGGTATGTACACCAAGCCTCTGAATTACTGATTGAATTGTCGGAAAAAGAAAAAGCAGCAATGGAGGGATTGAGAGAATCAAACAACAAAAATGAACAAGAAGGAAATCATTCTAAACGGAGAAGGTGAAAATTACAACTACTCCCAAGATCACTGTTTTATAAAGCTTTCTTCAAAGAGAACCAACGGTGAGTTGTGCTTTGTAGAAGATACTTTAAAACCTGGGTTTTATTTAGCTCGACATCATCACAGGAGTTTGACATTTATGAGTGATAGCAAGTCTCAAATATGTTCTAAGTAGAGCAAATAAACTAATCATGGG
Organism: Lewinella sp.; assembly: GCF_050633125.1. Classification (NCBI taxonomy): domain Bacteria; kingdom Pseudomonadati; phylum Bacteroidota; class Saprospiria; order Saprospirales; family Lewinellaceae; genus Lewinella; species Lewinella sp. The sequence goes on along the minus strand of NZ_JBOEFX010000018.1, from coordinate 42,245 downwards.
AAATATAGAAAAATTAAAAGTTAGCAGTCTCGTGTACCTCGCAGCTCTTGTTTGTACAATTGCATTGGCGAGTTGTTCTAAAAAGGTGGTTTATATGGCGCCTCCTGCCCTTTCACAGGAATACGTTTCCAGTCTTTCTAATGAAAAGCAAATGGCCTATCGGTTTGTAACCGCACCCAAAAGTGACAACCTCATTGTTCCTGTTGCGAATGATTTGTAACGACGTAATCACCCCAATTTGCAATAGATTTCAGCAAAGGAATTAGTGTTTCTCCAAGTTCAGTTAAGGAATATTCCACTTTTAGTGGCGGTTTTGAGGTGTAAACCTTCCTTTCAATAATTCCATCCTCTTCTAGTTTCTTTAACTGTAAACTCAAAGTACGTTCCGTTACGGTGGGCATTTCCTTTCTCAGTTCGTTATAGCGCAAGGTTCTATTTATTAGGTGGAACAAGATGACTGTTTTCCATTTTCCACCAATTACACTCATCGTTAAACTCGCACAACAAGGGTATTCTTTTCCATTAAACGTATGCATCTATCAATTTTTTAAAACTATCCTTTTTGACCGTTATTGCAAAGATAAAATACTGTACTTAGTTTTGTAACTATAATTAGTATAGTTTAAGCCAAAATGAAATCCAAAAGAATGATCAGATCTAAAATATTTTTCAGCCTATTAATGGTAGGCTTGCTGACCGCTTGCGCTGAGCCCCAAGAAGCGGCCAAATCAGAAGATATTCAAATCGAAACCCCGGTAGAATCAACTAACGAAGTTGTATTAGCGGCCGATATAGAATGGGAAAAGCTAAACCCGGCACGTGGCGACCAAAGCCCCCAAGCAGGAACAATCTGGGGCGATAGAAAAGGAACCGTAGCAACGGGGTTTTTAGCAAAATTTGTCGATGGATTTTCATCACCACCGCACATTCATAATGTCACTTACAGAGCATTGGTCATCAAAGGGATGATCCATAATGATGACCCCGCGGCCGAAAAAATGTGGATGCCAGCAGGCTCATTCTGGACACAACCAGCAGGGGAGTCGCATATTACTGCAGCAAAAGGAGAGGAGAACATTGCTTATGTAGAAATAAGCAGCGGCCCTTACCTCGTAAAACCAATAGAAGAAGCTTCTGACAATGGCGAGCGGCCGATTAATATAGATAAATCGAATATCGTGTGGTTAGATGCTTCGGCTGTTTCATGGAACAAAAGTGATGCTAAAATTGCTTTTCTTTGGGAGGAGGAAAGCGAAAATTTGAGCGGAAAACTACTTCAACTCCCCGCCGGCTTTAAAGGCGAAATTCACACCAAAAGCGGAGCGTTTCGAGCCGTTGTTATCCAAGGAGAACCCGCCTATAAAATAAGCAAAGAGGCAGCGGCACAAAGTCTAGCGCCAGGAAGTTCATTTAGCTCAGAAGGGGCGTCCATTCATAGAATCTCTTCAAGTACAGAAGAAAGCACTATTTACATTCGTACGGATGGCGAATTTGATATTGTTGGTGAGAAATAATTAAACCGCATCAAAAAGAACGTTTATGAAAATCGCAGTAACCTCAGCAAGCGGCCAATTGGGCTCCGCAATTGTAAAGCAGCTGATCAAAGAAATAGGGAAAGACGAGGTTGTTGGCATCGCACGGACCCCTGAAAAAGCAAAGCATCTCGGTGTAGAAATCCGGCAAGGAGATTACAACAATCGAGAACATTTTAATAAAGCGCTACAAGGTGTTGATGCTGTTCTTTTGGTGTCGGGAATGGATGAACCTCAAAAAAGAATCCAGCAGCACAGAAATGTGATAGCAGCTGCCAAGCAAAATGGGGTAAACAAGATAGTATACACCAGTATTGTGGGAGACGAAGAGAACACGGCATTCAGCCCTGTTGTGAAGAGTAATCGACAGACAGAAAAAGATGTACAAGCATCCGGCTTACAATGGGTTATTGGAAGAAATGGGATATACATCGAGCCAGACCTTGAGTATATTGACACTTATGTAAAAGAGGGCGAGATTAGAAATTGTGCAGGCGATGGAAAATGCGCTTATACTAGCAGAAAAGAATTGGGTTATGCCTACACCCAGATGCTGTTGGGCGAAAAGCACAATGGCCAGGTTTACAATCTGGTAGGAAAGGCAATTACCCAAGCGGAATTAGCGAAGCTTATCAATGAGGTGTATCACACAGACCTGGTGTACAATCCTGTTTCGGCAGCAGCTTACAAAAAGGAAAGAATAGACGAATTAGGAGACTTTATAGGTACTGTAATCGCTGGCATCTACGAAGGGATTCAGCATGGAGTGAACGATATAAGTTCAGATTTTGAAAAGGTTGTAGGTAGACCACACAAAACACCAATAGAGATGATCCAAGAGGTGAAAAACAGCAGATAGTGCTGCCGCCGAAAGGCTAGGGCTCTTGACTATTCTCCGTTAATAGAGCAGCCAGCAACGATAACTCTCCAGCTTGCGCGGGAGTTGAGCCCTTTGTAAACCCTTACTTTATCCAAAAGCTTAAACAAAGCTGTTAGATTCTCATTAAGTAAACGACGCCAGGGCGAGCAATGCCTAAACCTACAAATTTAGCTCCCGCATACTCTCCGCCTTATTGCGCTCCAGAAAATCATCGATGGTTTCAAAATGCTCGATGACGCGTTTGTCTTTAAACTCGAATACTTTATGCGCGAGTCCTTTTAAGAAATCACGGTCGTGAGAAACGAGGATCAAAGTGCCTTCGTAATCAAGTAGCGCTTCTTTCAAAACGTCTTTGGAACGAAGATCCAGGTGGTTAGTCGGCTCATCCAGAATGAGGAGATTAACGGGCTCCAGTAGCAGTTTGACCATGGCCAATCTGGTTTTTTCTCCGCCGGAGAGCACTGATACTTTCTTGTCAATATCATCGCCATGAAACATGAATCCGCCAAGGATGCCCTTCAATTTGGTGCGGATGTCGCCCTTGGCTACCTCGTCGACGGTTTCGAATACAGTCGCTTTTTCATCCAACAGCGAAGCCTGATTTTGGGCAAAATAGCCGATCTCGATATTGTGACCAATCTTACAAGTCCCTTCCACATCGATCTCTTCCATGATGGCTTTGATCATCGTTGATTTTCCTTCGCCGTTCCGTCCTACGAACGCTACTTTCTCTCCGCGCGAAATCGTCAAGTTGGCATCCTTAAATACCGCATGATCGCCATAAGACTTGGAAAGGTCTTTGACGATCAAAGGGTAGTCACCTGACCTTGGAGCTGGCGGAAACCTCAATTTCAACGAAGACGTATCAACGTCATCTACTTCGATGATTTCCAACTTCTCCAACATTTTTTCTACAGAAGATACCTGGTTTGTTTTAGAGTAAGTTCCTTTGAATCTTTCCACAAAACGTTCTTGCTCTGCGATCCATTTCTGCTGCTCTTTGAAAGCTTTGAGCTGACTCTCCCGCCGATCTTCTCGCAAGACTAAATAGTGGGAATAGTTGGCTTTGTAATCGTAGATTTTCCCAAGTGTTAGCTCAATCGTGCGGTTGGTAATGTTGTCAATGAAAGCCTTGTCGTGAGAAATGACGACCACGGCATTGGCTTTGTTTACTAGGAAATCTTCCAACCAAACAACCGATTCGATATCAATGTGATTGGTAGGCTCATCCAGTAAAATTACATCGGGCTTTTGCAAAAGGATTTTGGCCAATTCGATGCGCATCCGCCAACCGCCAGAAAACTCACTGGTGGGCCGATTGAGGTCTTCTCTTTTGAAACCCAAGCCCAGCAAAGCCTTTTCTACTTCAGCGGCATGATTGACTTCCTCCAGGTTGTAAAAAAGCTCTCCGACATCGGTGGCTTTCGCAATAAGCTCCATGTAACTATCGGATTCATAATCCGTACGTTCCCCCATCTCCTGGTTCAGCTGCTCTAATTGCTCCTTGAGGGAAAAGTACTCCTCGTAGGCCTTGGCGGCTTCTTCTGCAACGGTGCAATCATCTTCTGTCAGCAGGTGCTGTGGCAAATAAGCGATGGTCGTCCGTTCTGCCTTGTTGATGTTTCCCTTATTAGCCTTTTGGACCCCTGCGATGATCTTCATCAAGGTAGATTTTCCAGCACCATTTTTGCCCATCAAGGCGATCTTGTCATTTTCATTGATGACAAAAGAAATATTATCAAAAAGCGCCCGATCAGAAAAGGCTACCGTGAGGCCGTCTATTGAAACCATAGGAGGGGTTGTAAATTTTGTGCAAAAGTAGGAATTGTTGACAAAAGGAGGAATAAAATGTGATGTGCTACCGATTAAGAATGATTTTGAACCATATAGGGAAACATAAGAGAACGGGATTAAGGGATGGCGTCCTGCAATAGGTTATATTTACTTTTATTCAAAAGTGTATTCGTAAACAAGAAAAAATCATCTTCATGAAGATCTCCAACCTAATGATTACGGGAACAGGAAGTTATGTTCCAAATTGCATTGTCACCAATCAGGATTTTGCCACCAATAAGTTTTTTGACGAAAGAGGGAAAGCTTTTGAAGCATCGCATTCCGAGATCGCAGAAAAATTCAAAGCAATCACCGGGATTGAAGAACGCCGCTATGTGGAAGACAACCTGGTGGCTTCAGATATCGGGGCCTTGGCCGCACGGCTGGCTATCGAGGATGCGGGCGTAGACCCGGAAACCTTGGACCAGATTATCGTCGCACACAACTTCGGAGACGTAAAAGCAAATACCATCCAAACGGATGTATTACCTAGTCTTGCTTCGCGGGTCAAACATGCTTTAGGGGTGAAAAATCCCGCTTGTGTGGCCTCCGATGTGTTGTTTGGGTGCCCTGGCTGGATACAAGGCGTCATTCAGGCCGCAGCTTTTATGAGAGCTGGAATGGCCAAAAAATGCCTGGTAGTAGCTACAGAAACCCTCTCTCGTGTAGTGGATAAACATGATCGCGACTCCATGATCTTCGCGGATGGTGCCGGCGCTTGCGTGGTTGAACTCGTAGATGGAGACAAACAAGAAGGCATCATTGGAATGGAAATGGGAACCTGGGCCGTAGACGAAGTCAATTACCTATTTATGGGAGCAGGTAATACGGAGAATGCAGACCCTGCTGTGAGGTATATCAAAATGCACGGCCGCAAAATTTACGAATTTGCCCTCACCAAGGTACCTCAGGCCATGAAATCCTGCCTCGATAAAGCAGGGGTAGACATTCATGACGTTAGCAAAATCCTGATCCATCAGGCCAATGAGAAGATGGACCGCGAAATAATAAAGCGCCTCTTCCGCCTCTACCGCGAGCGAGAAATTCCGGAAGGAATCATGCCCATGAGTATCCACAAGTTGGGCAACAGCTCCGTTTCCACAGTCCCCACGCTGCTCGATCAAATCCGCCGTGGTACCAGTGAGGAAAAACATGAATTAAACAAAGGTGACCTTATCCTGCTCGCTTCCGTAGGGGCTGGTATGAATATAAATGCTATTGCTTACAGGTATTAGGCAAGCAGGTAGTTTTGTTGTTTTAGGGGCCATGCCATCGTTCCTCGGCACCGGGCTGTCGGTCGCTATCGCTCCGGCCCATCCCATTGTCCTGCTCCTCCGTCCGCCGAGCTTCAGGCTCCGCCTTACGCGCGGGTTTTTGCGCCAATCGTACCAGTGCGATCATACGATCGGGACACATTTCAATTATATAGGCTTGTCGTAGTCTCCAGACTACGATACCTTATCTTTCTGGTCTTCTGACCAGCGTAAAATGGGCTAATCTTGATTACTGGTCGGAAGACCAGCTTCCTATAATCCCGACCAAGAAGGTCGGGATAGTTCGGAAACTAAGATGAGCGATGACGTTATAAATTAACATTTTTGTCAATATTCCACATCATAGAGGTGTTTTTTTAGATGTGTCCCAACCGTAGAGTGCGATCATAGAATTGGGGGTGTTCTCACTTAGAGTGTATTCTCTTTTGCGCGCAGGCCAATAGGCCGAAGCCCGCCGCAGGGACGAGGAGGACAAGCGATGGGCGCCGAGCCGCAGGGCAGGGTTTTAGCCCCTGCACAAAGGAGCGGCATACAGCGTGGTGCCGAGGAACGATGGCATGGCCCCAAATTCCGGATTTTTAATAAATTTAGCGAGAGTATCTTTGACCAATTGTACGGCAAAAAAGCCAATGATTTAAACAGAAGACAGCACGAAAATAAAAAGCGATTTTGTTTTTCATAATAGTTGAATAAACGGTTCATTTAAAGTATTTTAACTATTTGAAAAACTTAAGAAACCTCGAAGAAGCCGCGAAGCGAAATTGCGTTTTATTTTCTGCGCAATACTAGATGACAAGTGAAAAACATACTTATTACAGCAGTGCTTATAGCGAATTCTTTAGCTGTTTTCGGGCAGTGTGCGGATGAGGCAAATATTTACGCGTTTACTTATGCCGGCCATGCCTACGAAGTTGTAAAGGAAAACCAAACCTGGACAGATGCCTCTTCCTGCGCAGTCAGCCGCAGTGGTTACCTAGCAGAAATCAATGACGAAGCCGAGCAGGACGCCATTTTTGCAGAATTAACCAACAACGCGGGAATTGTTACCGACAATACGCAAAATCAATTTGGTACGGCCTCCGTTTGGATTGGTGGTAGTGATGCCGGTACGGAAGGCGATTGGATTTGGGACGGAAATAACGATGGCATGGGCGCGCAATTTTGGAGTGGCGGCCCTAATGGCAGTCCGGTTGGAGGGCTTTATACAAACTGGGGGACAAGCCCGGCAGAACCCGATAACTCTGGAGGCCAAGACCACCTAACGATAATTATTAAGCCTAGCGCCGTGAATTTTGGCCTGTGGAATGACTTAGTTGCTACCAATACCATTTATTATTTAGTAGAGTATGACGAAATTGTTGCTACGGGAGAGGCCGCGTTGAATGAAAGTATTTCCGTTTACCCCAATCCATTTACGAGCTTTGTGGCCATAGCGAATAATAGCGAAATAGCCGTTGAAAGAATCAGCGTGACGAATCTTTTGGGGCAAACTATTAAAACGCTCTACCCGAATGAAATGACCAATAATGAAGTAAATCTTGCTGATTTGAAAGGCGGAATGTACCTCTTTATTCTGCACTTTGAAACTGGGGAGATTGTTAGCCGTAAGGTTATGAAACAATAGATTATACGTTGGGTTACCTTTTATTCCCCAATGCAATAAAAGCCAGTACACCCTATCTTTGCACCCCAATTAATCTCTACCCTATGTTTAGGTTTTTATACGCTATCGTTTGTATACTTGTTTTTTCACTGCTATTGCCCGCGCAGCAGTTAGCTCCCATTATTGATCTCTTTGAACCTGTTGGAGATACCCAATACACCATCGCGTCAGATGTTGATAATGACGGAGACATGGATGTCATTTGTGGTACGGATCAACGCCTTTTTTGGCTGGAACAGCTGGAAGATGGCAGCTTTTCCAAACAGCATATTATTGCTACATCGGGCATCGACTACCGCTCCCTTACGGTCGGCGATGTAGATAACGACGGCGACGAAGACTTGATTTACACCGCCAATGCCGCCGGCCTGGGTATTCACCTCAACCTGGGCGGTGGAGAGATGGGGCCAGCTACTGTATTGTATAGCCCCGGTGCCACAGTCATCGATAGCTATTTAGCTGACTTCAATGCCGATGGCGACCTTGATATAGTGGTCTCTACGACTGACGAGGTACGCTGGTTGCGCGGCAATGGCAACGGAAGCTTTGGCACCCCTCGCCTGGTATCTTCTGCGCATGCGACTACAACTTCCGTCCATGCCGAAGACCTCGACGACGATGGCGATCTGGATATTATCGTGACGGCACTCATTAGCGACCGCCTGGCTTGGCATGAAAATTTGGGCAACGAAACCTTCTCTGCTTATCGCGAAATCGAAACGATTCATGATGGCCCCCAGAGCGTTACTACCGCTGACCTGGATGGCGACAACTTGCCAGATATTATTTGCGCCAACAACCAGGAAGACGAAGAAACGGGTGCCGGCTTGGTCTGGTACCGCAACCTGGGCGCTGGCAACTTCGAGCTGGTAGATACTTTGATGAGTTTGGGCCGACATGCCTACGTGCATGCTGTTGATATGGACCTGGACGGCGATATGGACCTCGTATCCTGCCACGGCCTCGACGAGATGGATTGGATAGCCAATGACGGCACAGGCAATTTTGGTGACCCTATTGAGCTGGAACGCTTCGCAGCTTACCTCCGGTCGGTAGATACCCCCGACTTGAACAACGATGGTTTTCCTGATATTCTTTATGTCGTCAGTAGCAATAGTCCTACGAAGCAAAATGTACTCTGGCGCCCTTCTACGGGAGGTGGGCAGCACGATCCACCGGCCTTGATCACGATGGGAGCTTACAATATGAGTGCTCCGGAAGTAGCTGATATCGACCAAGATGGTCTGCTAGACGTAGTAGTGGGTTCCGATGGTTCCGATGCGCTCGTTTGGCTCAGAAATGAAGGGGCGCAGTTTTCTCAGCCTCGGCTCCTTGCACGCCGACACAATTACAGGCCATCGAGCATAGCCGTAGTTGACATCAATAACGATGGTTTTCCTGATATCCTTGGCGGCAATGTGATAGGTGATAATAGTAGCTATGCGGATTTTTGCTTTTACCTACAGGATAGTGATGGCAACTTTACAGCTACCCCTTTCTTTTCCACTTGGTTCTATAACCAACGTGAGCTACAGATGGTAGATATGGACAAAGACGGTGACTTGGATATGCTGTGGGCAAATTCCGGTACAGGTTCTAATCCCAATGCTTCTGTAGGTTGGGTACGCAACGATGATGGCGTTTTTTCCGAACAAACTATACTCCTCTCTGAGGAAACGGCGGTACTGGATATCTTGGTCGCTGATTTTGATCAGGACGACCAAATAGAGATTATCGTTTGTAAGCGAGGCGACGCCAGTTTGGTTTGGATGGAGCATACGAGTAATGGCAATTTTACGGCACTACAAGAAATTACCAGCAGTTTCCTCTCCGGCATGTATGCACAAGCGGTAGATATGAATGGCGATGGAATGCTTGATCTGGTGGCTTCTAGCGAAGGAGCTTTTGGCGGAGTTAACGAGATTGCCTGGTTTCCCAACTTAGGAAACAACCAATTCGGTACCCAGCAGGATATTTACGAAGGCCAACCCCCTCTCGAGAAGTTTGTCATTGAGGATTTTGACCTTGATGGTCGGAAAGACATTATTGCTTCCACTTATAGCGATTACCCGATGCAAATTATGCGGGGATTGGAAGACGGCACCTTCGCCGATCCTGCTCCTATTGAAGGTACGCCTAATAAAGTTCGACATTTTGAGCTGGTCGATATGGAAAACGATGGGGATTGGGACATCGTAGGAAGCAATGGCGATTCGCCATTTTCCAGTACCAACCGCCTGTTTGTTGCTTATAATCTAGCTAACGATGTGAGCATCTCCGGCACTGTGTTTTATGACGAGAATGCCGATGGCGAGCAAGACCAAGACGAACTCGGTATTGGCCGTATTCCTATTACGGTAGTGCCCGAAGCACTGGCTGTTTTCGCTAACGACGAAGGGCAATTCAATATTTATGGCCCTGCTGGCACTTATACGATTAGTCCACAGCTCGATGATTGCTGGACATTATCCACCAGCCCCGAAGCTTACGAAGTTACCTTTGATGGTGTCACCAATATCGATAGCCTCCGTTTTGGCGTAAGCCCGAATACGCAGGTGGCGGACGCGGCAGTGACGATGGCTTCTGCGCCTACACGCTGTGGTTTTACCGTACCCTTTTGGCTAAATTATCGCAATGACGGCTGCTGGGCCTTCGACGGCCAGGTATACCTGGTGTTGAGTGATTTGGCGACTTTTGTGTCTGCTTCACCCGAGCCGAGTAGCATGGTTGGCGACACCCTTTTCTGGGATTTTAGTCAGCTGTATCCGGGAGCCAGTCGTTCGGTAGAGATGATGATGACCATTGCGGGCGTAGAATTCATAGGCTCGACCCTGGCCATAGATGCTGGCGTGATTCCTTACGATGAAGCAGGCCAAGCTCTAGCAGCGGAGACCTTTGACTTTTTCTCGATTATCAACTGTGCTTACGATCCCAACGATAAGCAAGTTTACCCCAACCGTTCAGAGCAGTTGCCCTTTACTGAAAATTACACCCTGTTTGATGAAAAGCTGATGTACACCCTTCGTTTTCAGAATACGGGAACGGATACGGCTTTCAACATCGTCTTGCGCGACCAGCTTTCGGAAGACCTTGATTGGGCAACCTTTACCCCAGGCAGCAGCAGTCACCCCTACGAAGCAACGTTGCATGATGATGGTCTTTTAGAGTTCCATTTTAGAGATATTCTGCTGCCTGACAGCACGGTCAACGAGCCGGGGAGTCATGGTTTCGTACAGTTTGAGATTTCCGCTCTCCTCGGCTTACCAGAAGGCACGGTCATTGAAAATACGGCTGGCATTTACTTTGATTTTAACCCACCTATCATTACCAATACGATTGGGAATATTATGGTAGAGACGCTGCCCAACTTTACCCCCGCAGCGGCCTTCACCCACAACACAACAGCGCTGGAAGCTACCTTTACGGATGTCTCTAGCAACAACCCCGAAAGCTGGCTTTGGGACTTTGGCGATGGCAATACCAGCACCGAGCAAAACCCAGTACACACCTACTTGGCAGAAGGCAACTACACCGTTTGCCTAACGGCCGCCAACGCCTGGGGGAGTAACCAATATTGCCAAGAAATCACCATTAGCCTCACCTCCACTACTGATATAGCAGGAACTACGCCGATACAATTGTATCCTAATCCGGCTACTTCCACAGTTTGGGTAGACTGTGATAACTTGTCTTTGCCTCAGCAACTGGTGCTCTATACTACGGCGGGTAAGCCGTTGCAAAGTATCACGCTCCGGGAACGCACGGTAGCCTGGGATATCAGTGCCTTGCCTGCTGGCAGTTACCTCGTGCGTACGGAAGATGGCAAGGTATTGCCGCTGGTGGTGGTGAAGTGATGAGGAGTGGGGTTTGACAGCCCATGTCGCTTTTTTAGCTCGAATTGAGGCGTAGTTTTTCGACTAAAAAACTTTTTTGGTCGAAAAGCTTGCGCTGTATGTAGTGACAGCCTATCTTTGCATTGCATTAATACTCAAGATATACCCTAAAGTCGAAACAGTATGGTTAATGAAGAGCAAGTAAAGTCTGAAATAATTGAAACTGCACGCGGCTTGATTCAGCAATTTGGTATTCAAAAAGTAACGATGCAGGATATTGCCAAGGCCGCTAATAAAGGTAAAAGTACCTTGTATTACTACTTCAAGAACAAAGAAGAGATACTTGATGCAGTGGTTGAGGAAGAGATGAAAGAGTTCTTTAGGAGATGTAAAAATGCGGTAGATAGGGAGCATGAATTTAATGCCAAGTTGAAGGTGTACATAACGACCAAAATAGATATCCTAGAGGAGAAACAAACAAAGTATCAGTTTCTGATTGATAATGATTTGCACCACTTTGGCTTCAGTAATTATTTTAAAAGGGTACGATTTTTATTTGATGGTTCAGAGGTTTTACTCATTAAATCAATCTTACAGAGAGGGGTGGAATCAGGGAACATAAGCGGCAATAGTATGGCTGGAGATAAAGAGCAATTGACTGCTGAGATTTTCCTTACGGCAATAAGAGGATTAGAAATGGAGGTTTTCATACAGAAGAAAATCAAAAACATGGAGGAGAAAACCGATTTGATGATCAACATATTACTAAACGGTCTGAGATGACCTTTTTTTTGACCAAAATTCGACCAAAAAACTAAATTGGACGATAAATCTAAATGGTATAATGAAATTCCAATACTTCATCCCGCTTATTTTATTGCTCGGTACAGGCTGCAAGCAAGAGCATGATCCGTCAGCTGAGCCTGTAAATAGGGTAAAACAGAATGTGGAAGTAGAAAAGACCACGCTGTATGCTGGCCTCAGTTCTTTACAGTACAGTGGTTTAGTTGAAGCCAAACAAAACACCCCCCTTAGTTTCAAGTCACCAGGAACAGTGGTGGAGATACTTGTTGAAGAAGGGCAGCAGGTTAAAAAAGGGCAGTTGTTGGCTAAACTTGATGCCTCCAATTCTCAAAACTCGTATGAATTGGCCCAGCATCAACAGGCACAGGCACAAGATGCGTATGACCGTATGAAGCCCATGTATGAGAATGGGACACTGCCTGCAATAAGGTGGGTAGAGGTAGAAACAGGTCTCGCTCAAGCTAAGACGGCAGCGGAGATGGCTCAGAGAAGGATAGAAGACTCGGCTCTGTATGCGCCAAAATCTGGAGTGATTGGCAATAAAAGCATTGAGCCAGGAATGAATGTACTCCCCAGTGCAATGGTATTTGAATTGTTGGATATCAATACGGTATATGTTAACATTCCTGTACCAGAAAATGAGGTTGGGAAACTTCAGAATGGGCAATCGGCAACTATTGAGATAACTGCTCTAGGCGAAACGAGAGTAGGGTCAATTCAGCGTATCGGTGTGGCAGCAAACCCGGTTTCTCATACCTATCCCGTGAAAATAGCGGTGTCAAACGTAGGCTGGAAGTTAAAGCCAGGTATGGTTTGCAATGTACGTATTGCCAGCACTAAAAATATTGAAGGTGTAGCCATTTCTAACAAAGCACTACAGCGAAATGCTACGGGGCAACAGTTTGTATATGTGCTCCGTGATAGTACGGTAATGACGCAGCTGGTTGAAACCATTGATTTGGTGGGAAACCAGGTTATTGTAAACAACTTACCAGAAGGGGAGCTAGTCGTCACCAGCGGTCAGCACAAATTAACAACAGGCTCTGTAGTAAACATTGTAACCCCAATCAAGTAACATGAAAAAAGAGAATTCGAATATCATCGAGTTGGCTATGAAGCATAAGCAAATAGCCATTATCATCACGGGAGTACTATTTGCCTTTGGCTTGTATGCGCTAATGGCTATGCCAAGAAATGAGTTTCCTGAGTTCACGATTCGTCAGGGGTTGGTTATAGGGGTTTATCCAGGTGCAACCTCCACACAGGTGGAAGAGCAGTTGACCCAAAAGGTAGAAGAGTTTTTATATTCCTACAAGGAAGTGAAACGAGAGAAAACTTACTCTATCTCCAAAGAAGGTATGCTAATTGTTTTTGTAGAAGTAAACGACAATGTAAAAGACCCTGACGCCTTCTGGGATAAAATCAAATTTGGCCTTAATCAATTAAAATCTCAGCTACCCTCGCAGGTATTGGCATTAGTGGCCAATAATGACTTTGGGGATACGGCTGCGATGTTATTGACGATTGAATCAAAGAGTAAAAACAAGAAAGAGCTTGAAAAAAATCTAAAAACCATTGAAGCAGAACTGCGAAAAATACCAACTGTATCTAAGGTAAAGCACTATGGTTTACAAAATGAGCAGATCGTTATCAATTTTGACCAAAACAAGCTGGCTCGCTATGGCGTCAATATGACGACTGTTTTGGCAACGATGCAATTGGAAAGTGGGGTGTATTACTCAGGAGAAGTTGATAATGGGGAGTTGATCACTCCTATACATATTCCCACCAGTTTTCAATCCGAAAATGAGATTAAAAATCAAATTGTCTATTCCGATCCTTCAGGCAATTTGATTCGATTGAAGGATGTTGCAGAAGTAAAAAGAGAGTTTGAAGAGCCTGATTCTTATATTAAGAATAATGGCGCCTCTTGTTTATTGGTTTCTCTTGAGATGCAGACGGGCAACAACATTGTGCAGTTTGGAAAAGATATCGATGAAAGTTTAGAGCAAATAGCAACACAAATTCCTGCGGATATTGAGGTTCACAAAATAGCCGATATGCCCGAAGCGGTAGATCATGCTATTCAGCACTTTTTGAAAGAGTTTTTCATCGCTATTGCAGCTGTGATTGTGGTTATTATGCTTTTTCTCCCATTTCGGGTTGCTGTCGTTTCTGGTATTACCATACCAATATCCATTTTTATCTCGATAGGGCTACTCTTTCTACTAGGCGTAGAGCTGCATACTGTTTCACTAGCGGGCTTAATTGTCGTTTTAGGAATGGTGGTTGATAATGCGATCGTGGTTATTGACAACTACGTAGAAAAATTGGACGATGGTCTTGATCGATGGCAAGCTGCCATTTTGAGTGCTAAAGAACTTTTTGTTCCTGTATTTGCAGCTACCCTGTGTATCGCAGCTACCTATGTTCCAATGCCGATGTTCCTTTCTGGGCAAACTGGCGATTTTGTAGGGTCACTTCCTGTGACTATTGGTTTGGCGCTGGGTATATCGTTATTAGTGGCAATGTTACTTGTTCCTTATTTGAATTTTTTCTTTATAAAAGAAGGAATTCATAAAGGGGGGGAAGAAGAGCCGAAGTTTTCTCCCTTAAATTTATTGCAGGCTGCTTATGACAGGACCATAGAATGGGCCTTCAAAATGCCTTGGTTGACTGTTTTTTCGGGAATAGCATCGGTGGCATTGGGGGCTTATATCCTGAGTTTTGTTCCGCGGCAACTATTTCCTAAAGTCGAGCGAAACCAATTTGCCGTTGAGATTTACCTGCCCGAAGGCAGTACCTTAGGCCAAACTGCTTTTGTTGCAGACAGCCTTACCGCAATACTGTTGGGTGATAAAGAACGAGTGAAAAATGTTACTACGTTCATTGGCGAAAGTTCACCAAGGTTTCATACAACTTATGCCCCTAATTTTCCTGCTAAAAACTATGCTCAATTGGTTGTTAATACCCAGACAGAGCTTCAGGCAGTGGAACTATTGGAGGAGTATGAGCAAAAGTATCGCAATTATTTCCCCAATGCTTATGTACGAATGAAGCAGCTGGACATGATGGCCAGCAAAGCACCCATTGAAGTTCGCATAGCTGGAGATGATATTCAAGCTTTGAGACTTGCTGCTGAAGAGGTGAAAAATGTGATGGAACAAAATGAGAAGGTCATTTGGGCGCGTACAGATTATGTAGAGCCTCGGCAAGGAATAAGAGTAAATGTAAATGACGAACAAGCCAATAGAGTAGGACTAACCAGGGGGTCTATTGCGGCATCAGTAGCATCTGGCTTTTCAGGTATTCCGGTCGGTACGGTTTGGGAAGGCGATTATCCTGTCAATGTCAAGGTGATTAATGCTCCGCAACAGAGAGACGAATTTGGAGACCTCCAAAATCAGTTAGTGAGCTCTCCTTTTCTTTTAATGCCTATACCATTACGCCAAGTTGCTTCCTTAACGACTGATTGGACGGAGGGGGAAATCATCCGCAGAAATGGAATCAGAACGATTACGGTAAGGGCTGATGTACAGAGATCGGCTTTGCCGTACCGCGTTTTAGGAGAACTGAAACCTCAAATCAAAGCTATTTCGGACCAGTCAGCACTACATTTCGAATATGGAGGTGAAGAAGAAGGCGAAATTGAAAATTACATTCCTATTGGTAAAGCACTTGGTGTCGGTATCGTTTTGATATTTTTTATTCTCCTCTTTCAGTTCAAAACACTTCGGCATGCATTACTGATTATGACCACGATGCCGTTGAGCGTTTTGGGAGCGGCTTTGGGTATTCTGATTACAGGCTATGCCTTTGGGATGACGGCCTCGCTAGGGGTTATGAGTCTGATGGGCATTGTGGTTCGCAATGGTATAATACTAGTTGACTATGCGGAAGAGTTGCGGCATAAGAAAGGGATGTCAGTACAACAGGCGGCAATGGCTGCTGGAAAACGACGAATGCGCCCTATTTTCCTTACCTCTTTTGCAGCAGCCATAGGCGTTGTTCCTATGATTATGAGTGGCTCGACACTTTGGGGCCCACTGGGGGCTGTGGTATGCTTTGGGCTTTTGGTTTCTATGGCCTTGACTCTTTACATATTACCCGTCCTTTATCAACAATTTTTTCAAAAAACAGAATTAGCAAAAGCATGAGAAATAGAATAATATCATCTACTTACCTTGTTGTTGCAGCCTTACTATTGGTTTTTTATCCTGCTAAAAGTCAAGTTGAAATGAGCCTTACAACGGCTATTGCGAAGGCGATGGAAAGTAGTGTGAAAATAACGAATAGCGAACTTGAAGTTGAAGCGGCGAATGTAGTAAAGCAGAAAGCGGCAGCCTATTACTACCCGCAAGTAAATTTCGATGGTGTAGTCATGCATGCAATCGACCCTTTACTTGAAATTAGTAGCCCTGGTGGAAATCTTCCTGTTTATGATGGCAACCCGGCTAACCTCGCTTCTGCTACTCAGTTTGCCTATACGCCTCCGTCTCAAATTGGGCTGTTGCAAAAAATAGGCGTAGCTTCCTTGAGTGCTTCACAGCCTATTTACACAGGTGGAAAAATCAAGGTGGGGAATAAACTAGCAGATGTAGGAGTAGCCATACGAGAGGAGCAAAAATACATGGCCGAAAATGAGTTGAGGCTGACGACCGAACAACAATATTGGCAAATTGTTGCCCTTCAGGAAAAGCAAAAGACAATCGATGGATTTCGCAAACTCCTAGATCGATTGTCTATCCAAGTTGATGATGCTTACAAAGCAGGGTTGAGCATACGGAACGATGTCTATAAACTAGAACTCGAGCAAAGTCAATTAAAACTTAATGAAAATAAATTGCATAACGGCAAAGCACTGGCCTTGATGCAGTTTTGTAATACCATAGGCGAAGATTTCGATTCCACTCTCTTCCTTCTTGATCATTTGGACAATTTTGAACCACCTGCTGTCTACCTACAGGTAGGTATCGACTATCTTTCAAATTTACCGGAAGTACGACTTTTGGAGAAATCTGTTGAGGTGCAGGCTCTTCAGTCAGAACTTAAGAACGCAGATTATAAACCTACCGTCGCCGTCGGAGTCAATGCTTTCTTTTTAACCCAATTTGAAGAACAAACCAGTGCAGTGAATGCCTTTGGCTTTGCATCGGTGAGTGTGCCTTTAACTCCAATGTGGATGGGGAAACACGACTTAGAAGAACAATTAATAAAAGAAAAGATTAGTCGTAATACGCTGGAGGATACCAAAGCTCTGCTCGAGCTTAGAGCGGCCAAATCCTGGACTGACCTCAAGGAGGCCTACGCGGAAATACAAATCATGCAGGAGCGGATCGAACAAGCAACGGAAAATCTTCGCGTTAATCAAACCAGCTTTGATAGTGGTGTCGTAACCCTTTCTGAATTGCTGGAGGCCAAGGCCTTACAAACAGAGGCTTTGGATAAAATGATTGAGGCAAAAACAAAGTATAAAATAACCATAGCAACTTATTTGCAACATGTCGGAAAATAAGGAGCCCTGGGAAATGAGTTGTTTAGAGAAAATAGTGGCAGAGGCTTCGGATCAATTCATAGACTTTGGAATCAAATCAGTGTCAATGGATGATGTTGCCCGTGCCTTAGCCATATCCAAAAAAACACTATATCTATACGTCAAGAATAAAGAGAATTTACTTTCATTAATTGCGAATAGTCTGTCCTCTATCTTTGATGATCAACTTTCTAGTTGCTGCAATCAAATGGATAACACACCCAAAGAACGATTGAAATATCTAGGTGACTACATCCTTTTGTTTACGCAAGAGAATTATCAATTCTTAGAGCAACTTAAGAAACGCTACCCTGTGATTTGGGAAGAACTGTACCGTAGACAAAGAATGACTATTGAAAATATTTTAGATCCCTTGTATTATCAAATGACGAGTGATCACAGCTTGAAGGAGGAGATTGATAGCTCAACTTTACGTTATGTTTTTACAAACGCTTGCCAGCTAAAAGGCTATGAAGGAATGAAAAAAGAGGACTGGGTTTTTCATCGCAATCTAACAAATGCTCTTATTGATGGATTATTCCACCAATAAAAAATTTGTAGCTTGTCAAGGTATAGTCTGCCAACAAGTGTTACAAGCTGAACGATACAATGATTAGAACGCTAAACGAATCCGACATAAACGGCCTAAACCGCCTTCCTCCAATAGATTGGGACTTTGACTACGAAGCATTCCTCAAAGACTTCCTGAACGAGGACTTTCTTTACGCGTTCGTTCTCGTCGATGAAGAAAAGATCGTGGGAACAGGGAATGTTTTCCTCAAAGGCAAAGTTGGCTGGCTTGCAAACATTATGGTAGATCGGAACTACCGAGGCCAGGGATTCGGTTCTGAGATCACACAATTTCTCATTGATTTTCTGAAGGCCAAAAAGTGTGAAACGCAGTTGTTAATTGCCACCAAACTTGGAGAACCCATTTACAGAAAGCATGGTTTTAGAAAAATGACGGAATACCATTGCTTTGATTCTGTCGTAGACACTGATTATGACCTTCTAGCTCCAATTCGCGGGTTGAAAGGATCAGATTTTAAAAACGTCTGCAAGCTGGATAGAGATGCCAATGGTGAGGATAGACCGCATTTAATTGATAAATATTATGGAAACGGCCAAGGTTATTTCAATAATGACAACGAATTACTAGGCTTTTATCTCCCCGACTTTCCTAGAGGCTTAGTTTTAGCCCGCGACCCGCAAGCAGGTATTGAACTCCTAAAATTGAAGCACTCGAAAAAAGGAAAAAGAACAATGCTGCCCATGGAGAACCATGAGGGAGTCAATTGGCTAGAAAAGCAAGGATTACAGAAAGGAGAAAGTTATCCAAGAATGATTTTAGGCAAAGAGAACCACTGGAATCCAGCGTATATTTACTCCTATGGGAGTGGGTTTTGCGGATAGAAGAAAATAAAACATAAAATGACAAGATTAGAGATCATCCTATTATTACTTATCGCAATCCTATTGGGTAGTTGCGGCACTGAAAAGGCGCAAACGGATGCTGAGCGTCAGGATAATATACCCATGGAAGTCAAAACAGATACCTTGACTAAGCACTTGAAACCTTTTAATGCAGATTTACCAACCATTGGTCTTGTGATGTATAATGGCGTGCTGCAAAGTGAAGTTATCGCAACATCAGATGTTTTTGCAAAACCGACGGAAGCAGGAGAGCAGCTTTTTAATGTGGTAACAATAGCGGAGACAGAAGAGCCAATTACAACGGAGGAAGGAATAAGAATCTTGCCTGATTATACTTTTATGAGCTGCCCGAAATTGGAAGCACTTTTTATTCCTAGTGCCTACGATATGTATTCACAAGTTCACAATGAAAGAATAGTCGCATTCATAAAAGAAAGGAATAATGAAGCCAAGTATATCGTAAGTAACTGCGCAGGAGCCCAATTGGTTGGCGCGTCAGGAATTGCGGACGGAAAGAAAATCGTGACTTGGATTGGTGGTGGAGAACAGCTACAGAAGGATTATCCCAATCTAAAAGTGCAAAATGATAGCTTGGTGACTTTTGTAGAAGACGGGAAATTCAGCTCCTCGAATGGGAATTTAGCAAGTTACATCTCGGCCCTGAAGCTATTGGAGAAGATGACCAGCCCTGAGCACCGGAAATTTGTAGAATCTTATCTATATCTTGACCGATTACAAAATTGGGAAGAATAAGCGTGACACCCAATAAGCACTTCGAAATTCAATAAAGAAAGATGCCGAAAATCTGGACGATAAAATCTCAGGAAGAAATAAAGAAAACAGTGTTCGATGCACTGGAGAAGAACATCAATTATGACAAAGAAGGAGCCCTTGGCGTGCCTGCCTCTTATCTGGATGATAAGGTATTCAATCAAGATGCCTCTTTCCTGAAAGAAGCGCCATTTATGTATGCGCTGGTCAAGAATCCCAATCATATCGGTTGCCACACCTTGGGGAAGTCAGAGCCCTTTTTTGAAGGCACACATGCCATCGAAAAAGAATTGATCGAAATCTGTGCCGTCGATATCCTAAAAGGGAATTATGGGGAACAAGATGGCTACGTAGCATCTGGGGGGACAGAAGCCAACATTCAGGCCATCTGGATCTACAGAAACTATTATAAGCGTAAGTTTTCAGCAAGTCAGGAGGAGATAGCGATTGTATGCAGCGAGGATAGCCATTATTCGATGGATAAAGCTGCCAATTTATTGTCACTAGGCATTTATAAAATAGCGGTTGAGGACGATACAAGGGCGATTAGTGCTACAGCCGTAGAGGAGGCCTTACAGCAAGCAAAAAGCGAGGGTAAAAAGTATTTCATTGTCATTTGTAATATGATGACCACCATGTTTGGTTCTGTGGATAATGTTGAAGTACTGACATCGTCTTTAGAGAAACTTTCATGCGAGTTTAAGCTTCATATCGATGGTGCTTATGGAGGGTTTTATTATCCCTTCACCAATGAAGATAGCTTGTTGACGTTCCAAAATTCAGCGATAACTTCGTTTACGCTTGATGCGCATAAAATGGCCCAGTCGCCTTATGGTACCGGGATATTTCTGATTAGAAAAGGGTTTATCGAAAATGTAAATACACAAGAAGCCAGCTATGTAGAGGGAGAAGATTTTACTTTGATAGGAAGTCGATCAGGAGCCAACGCGATTGCCGTTTGGATGATTTTATCAAAAAATGGCCCGTATGGCTGGCACGAGAAAATATTTATCTTGCAAAAAAGAGCAGATTGGTTATGCAAGCAATTGGAACAACTAAAGGTTGGGTATTATCGAAACCCCATGTCGAATATTATTACCATTAGAGCTCATTTTCTGAACCATAGTATAGCTCAGAAATTTGGATTAATTCCTGACAATCACTTAAACCCCGGTTGGTTTAAGGTGGTAATAATGGATCATGTATCCATTGAAAAGTTGGCGTTGTTTATTGATGAATTAAAGGAGCTAGTGTCCAGTAAATGAAAATAATAGTAACATCAGTCGGAACCCGTGGAGACATGGAGCCTTTGCTAGCTGTCGGGGAAATCCTGAGAGAAAAAGGTCATCAGGTCTTCTGTCTTTTTCCTGAGCAATTCCGCGAGCTGGCAGAAGATTCCGGTTTCGAATTCGGATCACTGGGGTCACGGTTTATTGAGATGTTGGAAAGTGAGGTTGGCCAAATAGCGATGGGCAGCGGTGGGTCTATCTTTAAAAAGTTGGTAGCTTTTGTGAAGCTGGCCCTCCAACAAAAAGACATCAACCGGGAGATGGTTCGTAAGCAATACGAATTTGTCGAGCAAGTAGCTCCGGACTATATCGTCCACAATGGAAAAGTCATGTATCCGGTTATCTGGAGTTTAAAACATCCGGGGAAGACGACGTTGATAAGTCCAGTACCCTATCTGCACTACGTGAAAAACCATGCCCATGTATCGTTCAATAAGGATTTTGGGCCGTTTTTCAATAAGTTGACCTATAGGCTTGCTAATTATGGTTTGGTCAAGACGATCATGAATTCTTTGCAATGGCTGGACAGCACCAAGGGGATTAGCCAAAAGCAGATACAGCATTCTTTGTTTACAAACAATGCCATCTACACCATTTCACCAACGCTTTTTGAAAGGCCCGATTATTGGCCATCCAATATCAAGGTGTTGGGCTACCACGAAAGAGATAAAACCGTGAATTGGCAACCCGACGAAGCTTTGAATGGTTTTCTGGCGAGGTATCCGAAAATACTGCTCGTTACTTTTGGGAGTATGCTCAATCCAGCGCCCGCGGAAAAAACGCAATTGATACTGGAAATCCTTGAGCGGAACGGTATTCCTGCGATTATAAATACAGCCGCTGGGGGCTTGGTGAAACCAGATAATTATTCTTCCGAACACATCCACTTTGTTTCTCGAATTCCTTACGATTGGGTATTGCCCAAAATTTATGGTGTCGTTCATCATGGCGGTTCAGGTACAACGCATATGGCCCTGAAGCATGGCTGTGCAAGCTTAATCATACCTCATATCATCGACCAGTTTGTGTGGAATAAAATCATCGCTCAGAAAGGCGCTGGCCCCAAAGGGATCGCCATTGGGAAAATAAGGACCAAAAATTTGGAGCCAAAAATATTGGAGCTGGTAAATAATCCGGATTTCAAAAAGAAAGCAGAGGAGATAGGAGCTCAAATGAACCAAGAAGATTTCAGAGAAGAAGTATGCCAGGCCATTGTTAGTTGAAATTAGGTATAAAATGAAAATAGCACTAGCTCAAATACAATCTGTGGCCGGTGATGTAGAGGCAAACCTGCGTAAGCACTTGACATTTATTGAGCAGGCGGCCAGCGCGAAAGCATCAATGATCATATTTCCGGAATTGTCGCTTACCGGGTATGAGCCTACGCTGGCCAGTGAGCTGGCTTTTAAGATGGAAGATCCCCGTCTGAATATTTTTCAACAACTCAGCGATGATTACCAAATGGTGATTGGCGTGGGGGTGCCTACCCGGCAGGAAGCTGGTGTTTGTATCAGCCTGCTACTGTTTCAGCCAATGGCGGCGCGGCGGGTGTATTCCAAAAAGTATTTGCACCCGGATGAAGATGCGTATTTTGTGAGTGGCCAGAATTTTGCGAATCTATTGGTAAATGACAGAAAGGTGGCCTTCGCCATTTGTTATGAACTTTCCATCCTTGAGCATACGGATGAAGCAATGGCCCAAGGAGCCGAGATATACCTGGCCAGCGTGGCCAAATCAGCAAGCGGAGTAGCAAGTGCCCACCAGCGATTAGCTACCATTGCCCGCGAAAATACCATCCCCGTTTTGATGGTTAATAATGTCGGTCCTGCGGATGATTTTGTAGGAGCTGGCAGTTCCGCCGTCTGGAATAAGCAAGGTGAACTAATATTACAGCTAGACCAGGAAGAAGGCCTGCTTTTTGCAAAGCTCTGATTTCTCCCACGTTTTTTGGCAGTGTTTTTTATTTTTATATCCAGCGTTGAATTCGTGAATTCCGCCTATAGGAAACACTATCTCCAGAGATATTTGATGCTACTAGCGAAACCAAACAACCATCTAACAAACAACTATCAACCATCTAACCGATATCCATAGGGGTGCGAGGCCATCTTTGCTATCTTTAAAATAAAAAACACCATGACCGACGCTCAGCGTACCACCCCTCGGCTTTTTTGGCAAGGCTTGTTGGCCCTGGCTATTTTGAAGTTGTTGTTGCATTATTATTCACACGACCTTTACGGTTTACATCGTGATGAATATCTCTATCTAGCAGAAGGAGATCATCTGGCGTGGGGGTATCTGGAGGTGCCACCGATGATTGCGGTGTTGGGAAAGGTGGCTCGCGGACTACTGGGGGATACTATTTTTGCTGTTCGGCTATTTCCAGCGATGGTGGGAGCTATTTCAATTTTTCTAGTCGGAATAATGGCGCGTGACTTTGGTGGGCGCAAGCAAGCCCAGCTTATTGCCGGAGCCACATTTTTGTTGTCGCCTGCCTACCTGGGGAGCAATAACCTTTTTCAGCCGGTGAGTTTCAATCAGTTTTGTTGGTTGCTGTCGGCTTTTCTGGTAGTCAAAATTATCAAGTATCAACGACCGGGCTATTGGTATGCTTTGGGGCTTGTAGCTGGATTGGGTTTCCTGACGAAGTATTCCATCGTTTTCTTTTTACTGGCGCTGGCCGGGGCTTTTGTCATTGGCAAGGAAAGAAAACAACTGTTAAGTCCACATCCTTACTTGGCGGTAGGTTTAGCGTTATTAATCGCTAGCCCAAATTTATATTGGCAATACAGCTATGACTGGCCAGTGATTCGGCATATGGAAGAGCTAGCCCAAACCCAACTGGTACACATGACGCCCGCTGATTTTCTATTGCCTCAGCTGCTGTTTCATGGGACTGGGGTGATCATTTGGGGCGTAGGCTTGTGGGCGCTTTTTCGGGTAAAGCAGTTGGCGCCTTACCGCCTTTTGGGGTGGGCATTCCTGTTTACGTTGGCGATATTGCTGCTTCTAAGCGGCAAAGCTTATTACACGATTGGAGCCTATGGTATGCTATTGGCAGCCGGTGCTGTGATGTGGGAACGCTGGTTGGGCCGTTATGCCTGGACCTTGCTACCTGTAATACTGTTGTTGAATGCGCCGATTATCCCTTACGGTTTACCCGTGATGTCGGTAGAGAAAATGCAAGCCTACTGCACCTACTTTAAAGATAACTATGGACTCACTACTCCTTTGCGCTGGGAGGATGGCGTGATTCGCACCCTCCCCCAAGACTTTGCCGATATGCATGGCTGGGACGAACTGCCTGCTAAAGTGGCGGCTTATTACCACCAGCTTACTCCCGAGCAACAAAGTAAGACCATGCTTTATGCTGATAATTATGGGCAGGCTGGCGTGCTGAATTTTCATCGTAAGGAATATGATTTGCCAGAATGCCTCAGCTTTAGTTCTAGTTTCACGATGTGGATACCACAAAACGTAGACTTCGATCATCAATTGCAGGTTTATGATGAATGGCACCCCACTTCGGATTTCTTTTCAGAAATGATTTTTGTGGATAGTATCGAGCACCCACTGGCGCGCGATCCTGGGTATATATTTTTCAAAACGCAAGCAACGATGGACGTGCGTGCAGTGTGGAAGGAGATCGTAAAGGAAGAGAAGATGGCAGATGGGGTTTGGCGAGAAGAGTAGCACTTTTTCTGCACTGGGCAACAAAAGTTCGACAGGTATGTTATATTTGCAATCATGTTGCAAAAACAAAATAAGGCAAGTCTGTCCATGTTACGCTTAGTATGCGTAGGGTGTTGCTTATTGCCTTTTTTGTTGGGACAGTTTCAGCAATTGGTTTATCATCCTCTGGTACATAGCCACCAGCAGGAACAGCAACATACCGCTGCAGACGAAGCAGATGCCTGCCATCGCAGTATTTTTCATGAAGGCGTAACTGATGCATGTGATCACCCGACACACTTGAGCCATGCTGAGCAGGAATGCCAGTGGTCTCACTCCTTATTGGTTTCCCTTTCTTTTTCTTTAAAACAATTGCTTCTCGATGCGCCCCAGCAACCTTCTTCCAGAGGGTTTTACTACCGGGGGCTAAATGAGCGACCTGCCATTAGGACGGCGCCAGCACGAGGCCCACCTATTTCTGCTTGATTTTTTCTACTAATTAAGTGATAAAGCAAGTTGAAGTAACTCCTGTTTTCATGGTTTGTAGACGAAGTGTACTCCTTGGTGTTTTTCTTTTTCTTAGGAGGAAGAAGAAGCAGGACTAAGGAACAGCACGAAAATAAAAAGCGATTCGCTTTTTGTTTTCTGCGCAATACTGACGTCCCTTCACCTTGCTGTAATTATCTATCTGAAGTCAAAATTATCTTGAAGCTGTCAAAAGCTTCGCTTCGCGGCAACTATGTGGTTACTGCGGTAAGTGAGGCAGCTTCATGGTGTGAGCCACTACCTGTCGTCGGCCTAGCGCTGTGCAGTAGCTGCCCCGGTTGAGGGGCAGGCCCGTAGGGCTGAGCGAATAGCGAACTACGAAACATAGCGCCCGACCGTAGGAAGGGAGGCCCCAAATAAACTTTCAAATAACAATAATATGTCTCTGCATAAATTTTCAATATTAGCTTTTTTGACCGTTGCGACGGTGTTTTTTTCATGTGAAGATGATGATGTGTTTGTCCCTGTTGTGGAAGAATTGATTACAAATGTGACTGTTGATCTGACGCCCCAAGGCGGTGGTGATGTGGTAAGTTTGGTGTTTTCTGATCCGGATGGTGATGGTGCAATCGAGCCAACGATTACAGGAGGCACACTGGCTGCCAATACGACGTATGATGCTGCAATCACGCTGCTAAACGAGAGTGAGACTCCGGCGGAAGACATAACAGAAGAGATAGAAGAGGAGCAGGAAGAGCACCAGTTTTTCTTTTCAACAGCAGGAGGGCTGGACCTTGTGGTGAACTATGCAGATCAAGATGCTGACGGTAACCCACTTGGCCTGGCTACGACCTATGTTTGTGGTGCAAGCAGCAGTGGTGACTTGACGGTGATTCTGCGTCACGAGCCTAATAAGGATGCCGTAGGTGTGAAAGACGGTGACATTACCAATGCGGGTGGTGAGACGGATATCGAGGTGATTTTTCCGATCACAATTCAGTAATTTTTAGGCAGACTTGATATTTATTGAATCTGCTAAACAATAGATGACGAAATCCATTCTTCCTGTACGAAGTAAATGGTATAGGGTAGAGGGATTAAATTTCGGCCGAGGAGTTGGTGCCTAAAATGGTATCAACTCCTTCTGGCCTCAAATATATTTGGATTGAAAAAAATTATCTTACTCCTTTTGTCTAGCCTCTTTCATGGGGGGATCGTACAAGCGCAAGATTGTTCGCTGATCCTGTCTGGAGTAGTTTTTGACAATTCCCCAGATTACCCTTTGGCTTATGCCAATATCTACATAGAAGAGATAGGGGAGGGGGCTTCTACGGATGATGATGGTCGTTTTGAGTTGAAAGGCCTTTGTGCCGGGGAGTACCACCTCAGTATTACCCACCTGGGGTGCCACCCGGAGCGTGTTTTTCTGGAATTGCGAGGAGATACGATACTAAATATAGCCTTGGAGCACCAAGCTGCGCTGTTGGAGAGCGTAGAAGTGGTGGGGCAGCAACAGCGCAACGCCGGCCAGAGCCAAGAGACGCTGGGAAAGCAAGCGTTGGAACAAGGTGCCGGGCAAAACTTGGCAAACCTGATTGAAAACATTGCTGGCTTGAGTGTGATCCGCAATGGCAGCGGGATAGCTAAGCCCGTCATACACGGCCTTACCGGTAATCGGATTGCGATATTGAACAACGGGGTCATTCAGGCTGGGCAACAATGGGGCGTAGATCATGCTCCGGAAATTGACCCGTTTACGGCCGATAAGATAAGGGTGATCAAAGGCGTAGAAAGCCTGGCTTACGGCGGCAACACGCTAGGTGGAGCAGTGTTGGTAGAGCCGGGGAATATTCCTCAAGATCCTCACTTACATGGTGCGGCCCAATACGTATTTGGAAGTAATGGGCGGCAGCATACCGTATCTACCCGCTTGGAAAAAAAAGGCAGTTGGGCCGACTGGCGGGTGATAGGCACCTTTAAGCAAGGAGGCGACCACCGGACCCCTGATTATTTTTTGCGGAATACCGGCGTCCGTGAGCGCAATGTAGCCTTACAAGTACAAAAAACGGTTCGAGAAGATTGGTTTCATACGCTTTATTATAGCTATTTCAATACAGAATTGGGAATTTTAAGAGGAGCACACATTGCTAATACAACGGATTTAGACGCGGCCATTGGCCGGGAGGAGCCTTTCTTTACCCAGCCCAATTTTTCGTATGAATTGGAAGAACCGCGCCAACGCGTGCAGCATCATCTGCTGAAATACAAGAGCAAGTACTATGTGGAAGCTAACCGTTCGCTGGAGTTTACTTATGCCGGGCAGCTAAACCGGCGAGAAGAATTTGATGTGCGTCGTGGAGACCGGTCTGATCAGGCAGCACTAGACCTGGCTTTGCAGTCGCATTTTTTTGACTTGAATTGGCACGATGAATCAGGGCATGCTACTAAAAAAATGGGCATACAATATCGTTTCAACGAAAATGATAATCAGCCAGGGACGGGCGTTCTACCGCTTATTCCTGATTATAATAGTCATTTGCCAGCGTTGTATTTTATCTGGCAGTTGCACCACGATCGGCAGTCATTTCAACTGGGCGGACGTTATGATTTTGTAGCGATGGAAGTGGCGACAATCACCCAGGATTTACCGCGACGGGTAGAGCGTTTTAGTCATCGTTTTCATAATTATTCAGCAGCAGCAGGTTGGCAATATAGAGTAAGTAAATTCTGGTCGAGCAAGTTCAATATAGGCGTAGTACGCCGTTCGCCGGAGGTAAACGAGCTGTATAGCCAGGGCTTGCACCAAGGCGTAGCCAGCATAGAGGAAGGCAATGCAGCATTGCAGCCGGAGTTGTCTGTAAAAGGTATTTGGGCCAATAGCCTGCAGTTGGCAGATGACCTTTGGCTGGAAGCGACAGCCTATTATCAGCTGGTGAGTGATTTTATTTTTCTGGAACCTCAGGAAGAAACGCGTCTGACCATTAGAGGAGCTTTCCCTGTGTTTGGTTATCAACAGACGAACGCGCGCCTAGCTGGCGTTGATGTGAGCGCACGCTATGAATGGGCTACGCATTGGCAGTGGCAAGCCCAATACGCGATGGTGAGAGGTTATGACCGTAGCAGAGAACAGCCGCTGGTATATATGCCTAGTGATCGGGTACAGTCGGAAATTAGCTGGCAAGGAGATGATATCAAGAAATTTACGGAACCAAAAATCACCCTTGGTGGTCGTTACGTATTAGAGCAAACGAGGCTGTTGCCTACGCAAGATTTTCTGGCACCGCCACCCGCTTATTTTCTGTTGGATGCAAGCATAGGAGGAGCGCTGAGCTGGTCGGGGAATACCTTGCACCTGAGTGTACAGATGAGGAATATGCTCAATGAGCAGTATCGGGATTACTTGAATAGATTACGGTACTATGCCGATGAAGAAGGGCGTAATGTGAGGGTGAACGTAAGAGTGGAGTTTTGAGAAATGAGGATGCTCTGATGCTTTTTGTTGCATTTTTTTTGAAGCGGCCATATTTCCCCCAACTAGGGTTGGGGGTCCCACCCTGCCTGAGTCGCCGTATCGCCCTTTTCACCATCAGGTGAGTACAGGCATACCTCCTCCACATGCTCCCGGAGAGAGCATCCAGCATTTAAAAAAAACAAACCGCTGAAATTCCTGCTGACCACGCAGGGGTAGTGACCTCTGATTGTGAGAAGTAATCAGTCAAAATAACCTCTCTAGTGTAAAAGTAATAAAAAGTTTTTATTGCTTATAAATCAAACAAGTAAATTTTTTCTTTAAAAGGAACTCTTCCTCTATTTTTACGGTATATCGAGCAGAGCGAATTAAAAATAAATAAACCCATGTCTGACTACCTAGCTATCAACCGCAATTTTTGGAACCACCGCGCAGAGCAGCATTTCGATTCCGAGTTTTATGACAACCCCAGCTTTCTCGCTGGCCGTAACTCGTTAAACGCCATCGAACTCGATATCCTCGGCACCGACCTTAGCAACCAGCAAGCACTTCATCTTATGTGCCACTTTGGTCAAGATACCCTCTCGCTCGCTCGTATGGGTGCCACCGTTACCGGTATCGATCTATC
The DNA here is from genome assembly GCF_050633125.1 of Lewinella sp. Taxonomy (NCBI): domain Bacteria; kingdom Pseudomonadati; phylum Bacteroidota; class Saprospiria; order Saprospirales; family Lewinellaceae; genus Lewinella; species Lewinella sp. The sequence goes on along the minus strand of NZ_JBOEFX010000018.1, from coordinate 13,144 downwards.
GGATGTCGCTATCGAAAAAGCCAATTTACTCAAGGAACAAACTGGCTTGCCTGCCACTTTTATCCGTAGCAATGTATTGGCCATCGACGAGCATTTACAACAACCCTACGACTTGATATTTTCTTCCTACGGAACCATTGGTTGGCTCCCCGAGCTTTCCCGCTGGGGACAGTTGATCGCCAAATTCCTGAAACCCGGTGCCCGTTTTGTGTTTGCCGACTTTCACCCGGTGGTTTGGATGTTCGACGATGAATTTACCCATTTTCAATATCCTTATTTCAACCGTGCTGCTTACATCGAGGATAGCCAGGGTTCTTATGCGGCTCCCGAAGACAAAAAAGTACACGCTTCAGCTTACTGGAACCATAGTTTGGCAGATGTTATTCAGGCACTCATTAATGCCGGACTAACGATTACTCATTTCTCAGAATACGATTATTCTCCTTACGATTGTTTCGCCAAAACAGTAAAAACAGAAAACGGATTTCAGATAAAAGATTTTGAAGGGAAGCTTCCGATGGTGTTCGCGCTTGAGGCCGTAAAGGGCTAGAGTGCGGAGACTGTTCATTAATGTGTGTCTGATGAATAATTGCCGAAATGTATCTACTTGATAACCAGCAATAAAAAATCTCTGCGGTCTCTGACGGCGCTGCGCGAGACACACAATTTTGAACATTCTCCTAGTGGAGGATCATCCTTGTCCGTTTTTGCAACAAGCACGATCTATATAACGTATAACTATACCCGGCACGCAGTGGTTAAGCATATCCTAAATCATTGCATGACGGGGCCAATTATTCCCCAAATCCTATCCCATGCGTTTATTGATGATCATTTTTGTAAGCTTCTTCTTCATCAATTGTACTTGCGCCCAATATGCTTACCAGCTATTTCGTCCAGGGGTACAGTATCTATACGAACACAACCTTCCTGTCACAGACTACACTTCGCCCCTTCTTGGTATTCGCTTGGGCGGAGCGGCCTGCCAGGTAATGTACGAATCATTGCAGCCAGATATTTCCAGCGGAGCCCCCTCTTGCCTCACTAAAGTGCCTGCCTTTATCGGTAGTGAAATATGCCAGTCAGTAGCGCAAACATCCCTTAATCTTGGCTCAGACGAAGCCCCTTTGTGGCTACAACTTTTCTCTGGAGCCCTACCGGGGGCTTCTTGGCTGGCTACGGTTGATGGCAACGACTCGATTTATGCAAAAATAGATAACCTGGAGTGGGCCAACGTACTGGGGTTGATGGATTCTGTCAAAACCATCGGGCTCTACACCAAAGAAGAAAACGGGCAGCTAGTGCCACTCTACGAAGAGCCTCCCCTACAAATTAGTCGCAATTATGGCTTGGTCAAAGGTGTATTTCTCCACTGGTTGGGCACTTCCACCGGGAGTGTTGATCTGGTTGGAATGAGCAACCCCCAGGTAGGTCTCCAAAACCCTGACCGGCAAAGTGTTTTTCAATTGCAACCGGGGGATGAACTACACCTCCTTACTGTCAATACCACGCTTTCTGGAAACGCTTTCTATCATGAGTATCGCGAAAAAATTAACACCCTCATAAGTAATGGCTGGCTCAGTGGCAACACCATCCGTTATTTTGCTTTTTCCAGCGATCAGAAAATCTACCAGTCGGGGCCTGCTGCTAACCCCGATACAGCCTTTCTTTACGCTCAACCAGATACACTTTTTTTGTCATGGGAACCACTGGGTTATCTCGACAAACAGCCCGGCGAGCTCATCGCCGACACCAGTATTCCTGACCTGTGGCAAGTACTGACCCTGGGAAACCGCTATTTTTGTGAGCAACCTGCCAAACGCTTGGGGTCGCCCTTCATTTTAGGCAATGAATCCTGCGCTATTCCTTTATTTGATGCCTTACCTGGCGATGATTTTTTCGCATTCTACAGCGGCCCATATTATCAAAACACGACGATTGGCGGCCTTAGCTTTCGTATACTCAACTATGCTCACCTTACTGGAGAATTACCTTGTGGCAATCCTTTCGATTTTGTGGTTGGTACCACCAGCGTACCCTCGGTTTCTCCTCTCCACATTTGGCCCAATCCTGTACAAGATGAGCTCCACCTACAAAGCCCTCATACTAATAAAGCCGAGCTGGAAATAGAAATTTGGAGCACCCACGGCCAGTTAATCCAGTCCTTTACAGCGTTCTCAGAAAGTACCCAAATCCCCGTCCAACACTTAACCACAGGAGCCTACTACCTCCGGTACACTTTGCCCAATAAGCAACCTGAAGTCATCAAGTTTATCAAGCAATAAAAGGCCTCGCTTTACCTGTTTTTGGCAGCAGAGGATGTGTCACATGCTTTAAGGGACGCTAATCCCTATACCCTCTACAACATACTTAGTACTTTTTTGGGCGCATCCCTAACGGGTCGCTCCCTTCCGGGGTTCGCTTTGCTCCGCCCCGCCCTTTATTGGGCGCGGCTCCTCACTTCGTTCGCACCCTCCAGGCAGCTTGCGCAAGCCATCCCCAACAGGCGCTTAATATCGCAGCTTCTTCGCCGAGCCCTTAGGGTAGGATGGGCTACAGATCGAACGGGCTAAACGGATCGGATCGACACGGTTTAAAAAAAATAAGCCTGTGAAAATCCTGTTTAATCCGTTTAATCCGTGTTCCATTATGTGATTTTTGATACGTTTGCTCTAAAATGAATCACGTAATAGCCGTGAAGTGAATAATGAACAGCACCATCCATGAAAAAACTTATTCTAGGTCTCTTGCTTTTTGCCATCATCGTATATCTAGGCTTGGCCTATTACTTATCAAACCTCGTTGTTTACCCCCCTCGCCGCACGAATGCAGAAGTACGCAGCCTGATGCAGGCTCGTGCCGGGATTGATATTGATACCTTCCGACAAAAACTCCCGCTAGGGGAAGAGGTTACGATAAAGGTGGCCAATGATCTACAGCTTGCAGGCACTTATTTTGCTCAGGACACTTCTCGCTGTGCCTTCATTATCTCTCATGGTTATGGTAGCACCCGACTCAGTATGGCCAAATATGCTTCCTTCCTTTATGATTGTGGCTGTGATATCCTACTTTATGATCATCGTGCCCACGGAGCCAGTGGTGGCACCTATGCAACGGGCGGCGCCAAAGAGGCCGAAGATCTTCTCGTAATTACCGATTGGTTGAAAGAAAAAAGTGGCTTGCCTGCAACACAGATTGCCTGGATGGGCGAATCCTGGGGAGGGGCAACTGTACTTCAGGCTGGTGCGAACAACGAAGACGTGGCCTTCATCATCGCCGAGTCTAGTTTTCAGGACTGGGAATCAGCCGTCTTTGAGCGAGCGGAACGCATGTACGGCAACTGGATCACCTGGATGAAGCCTACTGTTTGGACTATCGTCAGCTGGCGCGCTGGGACAGATGCTTACGCAGCCAGCCCACTTTTAAAAGCAAAAAACATTTCCGAACCTGTACTCCTACTGCATTCACAGGCAGATACAGAAACGGCATCCGCTCAGTCGGTCAACGTTGCAGCAGCTTTGCCTTCCGGGCAATATCGCTTTTATCACCTTGATTGGCATGCTTCTCATGGCAATAACGTCTTCGTTAGACCCAGTGAATACCAAAAAATAATCTTCGATTTTATCCACGACTTCGCTCCGAAGTGGGAGACATACATGCAGTGCCGGTAATGTGGACCTATTGAGAAGTACGCAGCATTTTCCTGAGCTTACTCCCCAGAATAACAACAAATAGGAAGCTTCCGACCACGACAAGAAAAACGGGCAGATGGTTTGACCATTTGATACTATCTCCTGCGCTGTAGTTCATTAAGTCAAATCCAAGAATCCATGTAAAAAGAAGCCCGCTAACCGAGAAAAGGATAATGAATAGGCGCAAAAGTAGAATTCTTAGCATAAGCTTCACTTAATCGTGCCAAAAGAAATCTTACTGTTAGGTATACAGTACGGGCTGAAAAAATGATTACATAATCTACCTAGAGAACTATAAACACCTCGCACCAAAAGTAAGAAATCGCACTCCGCACTCCGCACCAATATATAGTAAAAAACCGCACCAAAGGTCGTACCCCGCACCCCGCACTTTGCACCCCGCACCAAAACCACACCTTTAATTACACCCTAAATCCTGCTGCGACAATTCATCATTATTAGGAAAGCAATTGCCAGAAAGCACCTCCTCCGGCGCATACCGACTCAGATCAGGGTCATACAAACCATGGGTAATAAAATGCGTAAGGTCATCTACTTCTTTTTCCGTAAGGTTAAGCGGGTGGAAGAAAGGAGAAATATAGGAAGGGTCCACGCGTGGATTCTCCGGTATACCATTATTGAAGTATTCTACGACAGAACGTAGAGAAGTATGACTACTTCCATGGAAATAAAAGCCTGCTCTCTTAAGATTATAGAGCTGAGGCACCTTGAAGGCATACATATCTTCGTCTCTAAGCGTAAATCCTCCGCGACCAAGGTTTCGTTCGTCATCTATTCCTGTTGCGAGGCCGCCTGCATCAACAAGGTCCTTTACACCTACTGCTTTAAAAACATTTCCGTTTAGAACAGGTCCATTATGGCAACGGTAACAGCCAGCATCACTGAAAAACAGCAAAGCTCCTCGCTTCATCTGTTCATCCATTGCGTTTTCATCACCACGCAGCCACTGTTGGTAGGGGGCTTCGTAGGGCATAAGCGTACGGATATAAGCAGAAAGAGCAAAACTCATTGCCTCGCGCCCATAACGAGCGTTTTCAGGCCAGTCATAAAAAGCAGCATCAAACATCTCACGGTAGCCTAGCTCATCCAGAATATAATCGTCTACCCGCATCCGGTGGGTGTGAGTGCCTTCGATGTTTTGTGCTTCCAACCCGTCGAGGCCGGTATGATTAAGAGCTGTTGTTGGATCACTTACGCCCCATACGTCTTCTGTGCCTACATTGTTAAAGCGGGCACCAAACCGGCCGGCCCACATAGAGTTTTGTACATAAGCAACACCCACCATGCTCAGTGGGCGGGCTCCTTGTGCATCAATCTGGTCTTCGTTATAGTCATCACGTATCCCTCGCCCTTCTCCGTTGATGCCAAAACCTTCCGCACCATCAGCAATTCCTTGGCTAGCGCCAGGCGTGAATCCGGCTTCAGGAACATGGCAAGTGGAACAAGAATAGGTCTGCATCCCTGATTCATTAACCGCATCAATTCCCAGAGCAGTCTCAAAAAAGAGCATTTTTCCCAATATCACTTTTTCGTGGGTAAGTGGGTTGCCAATACCTGCCGGGATATTTTCTAAATCTTCGTGATGAGGAACTTTGTAATAATCGAGACTTTGGTCGGGAGAAAGTCTGCGCATTGTACGCTGTAACGTTACGTCTAGTGGATCGGCAGTCTTCTCACTAGTACATGCAACTAGCAAAAAGATAGAAAGGCCTAGTAAGGGTAAGCTTCTTTTTAACATGGGATTGTTCGTTCGCAAAAAAAACAAAATGTGGGAGCACCCAGCTAAAGGGTATAATAGTGGGCGCTCCATAACCTCTCAAAGCTCAAGTAGGGTCGTTGCTCTTAAAATTTCTCTTTTGACCTACTATTTAAAACTAAGTCTATATACGACTTAGACCTAATCTAGTTGCATACAAAGGTAATTTTTTTTAATGTTTCCAGAAGGTGACTTTTATCAACCCATTCTGCCTTACCTTTGTTTGACAACTTTACAGGAGTTTAATACCTGTAGACTTAGACCTGAAATTCGCCATAAAGTTACTAATTATTACTGTTTTCCTGCTATGAAAGATATTTCTGATTTACTAAAAGAACGAATTTTAGTCCTTGACGGAGCGATGGGCACCATGATTCAACGTTATAAGTTGGATGAAAATGGCTACCGAGGCACCCGTTTTGCAGATTGGGAGCAGGACATGAAGGGTAATAATGATATCCTGTGCCTAAGCCAACCAGCCATTGTAGAAGAAATCCATCGTGCTTACCTGGAGGCTGGAGCCGATATTCTGGAAACCAATACCTTCAATTCCACCAGTATCTCACAGGCAGACTATGGTACAGAGGCGTATGTGTATGAGCTAAATAAGGCCGCTGCTACACTAGCTAAAAATGCTACGACCGACTACACCATCAAAAATCCATCTAAACCCCGTTTTGTAGCAGGGGCTATAGGGCCGCTGAATAAGACATTGTCTCTTTCCCCCGATGTAAATGACCCCGGCTATCGTGCTGTTACTTTTGATGAAGTTGTCGCTTCTTACAGCGAACAAATCAATGGCTTACTAGATGGTGGTGCAGACTTGCTGTTGGTAGAAACTATTTTTGATACCCTCAATGCCAAAGCAGCACTCTTCGCTCTGGAAACCATCTTTGCGGAGCGCAACCAGCGCTGGCCCATCATTATTTCGGGCACCATTACCGATGCCAGTGGTCGGACCCTTTCGGGTCAAACAGTAGAAGCCTTTTGGATATCGGTCATGCACGCTCAGCCACTTTGTATTGGCCTCAATTGTGCCCTTGGAGCTGAGGAAATGCGGCCTCATTTACAGGCCCTTTCAAAAGTAGCATCTTGTTTTGTCCACGCTTACCCTAATGCTGGTTTACCCAATGAATTTGGAGAGTACGATCAGGACCCTGAAGTGATGAAGGCATATATCCGCGATTTTGCCGCTAGTGGCTTTGTCAATCTCATTGGCGGTTGTTGTGGTACTACCCCCGAGCATATCGCCGCCATGGCTGCCGGAGTAGCTGATCTGCCCACCCGTAAACCTGCAACCCCTTCCGAATATACCATGCTGAGTGGACTAGAACCCCTCATCATTCGGCCCGATACCAATTTTGTTAACGTAGGAGAACGAACCAATGTTACCGGGTCTAAGAAATTTGCCCGCCTGATCAAAGAAGGGGACCTCACTGCCGCTTTGGATGTAGCACGTCATCAAGTGGAAGGTGGTGCTCAGGTTATTGATGTCAATATGGATGAAGGCCTGCTGGATAGTAAAGCTGCTATGGTGAAATTCCTGCATCTGGTAATGGCCGAACCTGATATCGCCAAGCTCCCTATTATGATCGACTCCTCCAAATGGGACGTCATTGAAGCTGGCCTTAAAACAGTTCAAGGAAAGTGTATCGTCAACTCTATCAGTATGAAAGAGGGCGAAACCGAATTTATTAGGCAAGCTAACCTTGTAAAACGCTATGGTGCAGCAGCCGTAGTGATGGCCTTTGATGAAAAAGGACAGGCCGATACCATCGAGCGGAAAGTGAACATCTGCGAACGTGCTTACCGCATCCTGGTAGATAAGGTAGGCTTCTTACCTCAGGATATCATTTTCGATCCCAATATTTTTGCGGTTGCCACGGGCATCGAAGAACACAATGAATACGCCATCAATTTTATCGAAGCTACCCGCCAAATCAAGGAACGTTGCCCGGGAGCTAAGGTTAGCGGAGGAGTAAGTAATGTTTCGTTTTCCTATCGGGGGAATAATGTCGTACGGGAAGCCATGCACGCCGCTTTCCTCTATCATGCTATCCGAGCAGGAATGGACATGGGGATTGTAAACGCAGGCATGATTGAAGTATACGAAGAGATTCCTGCGGAACTGCTTACCAGGGTAGAAGATGTCCTCTTCAACCGCAGAGAGGATGCTACCGAACGGTTAACCGATTTTGCAGAAAGCGTAAAAGGAGATGGAGGCAGACAGGTCGTGCGTGATCTCGCTTGGCGTGAAGGTACTGTACAGGAACGCTTGAGCCACGCACTGGTAAGAGGAATTACAGAGTACATCATCGAAGATACAGAAGAAGCTCGCCTAGCCTATGATAGACCATTACACGTTATTGAAGGCCCCTTGATGGATGGTATGAATATCGTCGGTGACCTTTTTGGTGCCGGTAAAATGTTCTTGCCACAGGTGGTGAAAAGTGCCCGAGTAATGAAAAAATCGGTGGCACACCTTACACCCTTTATTGAAGCTGAAAAGACCGAAGGCGCAAAAAGCTCGAAAGGGAAAATTTTATTGGCAACAGTCAAAGGCGATGTCCACGATATTGGCAAAAATATTGTCGGTGTAGTGCTGGCTTGTAATAATTACGACATTGTTGACCTTGGAGTAATGGTCCCGGCTAACCTCATTTTGAAAGCTGCCCGCGAACACAATGTGGATGTTATTGGCCTCAGCGGCTTGATTACACCAAGTCTGGATGAGATGGTGTTCCTTGCCCAGGAGATGGAGCGCCTGGAATTCAAAATGCCTTTGCTTATTGGCGGCGCAACAACGTCTAAAACACATACAGCTGTGAAGGTAGAGCCAGAGTACAGTGGCCCCGTTATTCATGTGCTAGATGCTTCAAGAGCAGTGGCTGTAGTCAGTTCACTGTTGGGCGAGGATGAAAACTTACGCAGTAACTTTGTGCTGGATACCCAGGCATCCTACCAGCAGATTAGAGATCAGCGAGCCGGGCGAACCAGCCACAAAAAATACTTGCCTATCGCAGAAGCTCGTGCCAATAAACTTCAATTGGATTGGGAGACTTACACGCCCATTGCTCCTAAGGAAACAGGAGTACAAGTGTTTGCCAATATTGATCTGGAAGAACTCAGTAATTATATCGATTGGACGCCCTTCTTCGCCTCCTGGCAGTTAGCGGGCAAGTTTCCTGCTATTCTCGAAGATGAAATTGTAGGCGCAGAAGCAAAACGCCTCTACAATGATGCCCGCTCTATGCTGCGGCAGATTATTGACGAAAAGTGGTTGCAAGCCAAAGCGGTCGTTGGCCTCTTTCCTGCTAATGTGATTAATGATGACGATATTGAGGTTTACGATCCTGCCAACGCAGAACAAATACTAACAACTTTACACCACCTGCGGCAACAAGCCAAAAAAGCAGTAGGGCGGCCCAATCTCTGTTTAACAGATTATTTGGCACCGAAGTCTAGTGGTAAATCAGATTATTTAGGGGCCTTTGCCGTCACTGCTGGTATCGGTATTGAAGCCCATATTGCTCGTTTCGAGGCAGATCACGATGACTACAATGCTATTCTCCTTAAAGCCTTGGCGGATCGTTTGGCAGAAGCTGCTGCGGAAATGATGCATGCTCGTGTTCGTCGTGAATTGTGGGGCTATGCACAGGAACAAGAACTCGATAATGATGCACTTATCGCTGAAAAATACCAAGGCATTCGCCCGGCACCGGGCTATCCTGCCTGCCCGGAACATACGGAGAAAGGGCTTCTTTGGGAATTACTCTCGGTAGAAGAACATATTGGTATTCGTCTTACGGAAAGTTACGCTATGTATCCGGCGGCCAGCGTTAGCGGCTGGTATTTTGCACACCCCGAAGCACGCTATTTTCCTGTCAAAGGAGTACAAGCGGATCAGGTAGAAGACTATGCACAGCGTAAAGGGATGAGCCTGCAAGAAGCCAAACGCTGGCTGGCGCCAGTAAGGGAGTAAGCTTTAGTTGGTAACTTTCGGCTTTTTGTCGAAAGTTACCAACTAACTTATCCTCAAGCCATCCGCCGCCACTGCTTTCGAAATGAACGATAAAGCGGCTTGTATACTTTACGATCTTCCTTGGCTACAAAGCTATAGAAAGTCTCCTTCCAGTTTGCACTAGCTACATAATGGCGCACAGCCAGCGCACTTCCCAATCGCAATTGCAAACCCTCTGTTTGACGCTGTTCAATACCACGATCAATCATTAAATTTAGCAGTTCCAAAGAACGGTCATGCTCGCGCTGATCAAGGTAGAAATGCGCACCCGCTAGTGACATCCGGTAATTATCATGATCGCTAATGTAAGCGTAGAGGTTCAACGCCGGGTGCGGTGCCAAGCGAGCTTGTACACTCGCATCAGCATAATTGTTTTTAGCCGTAACATAATACTCAATAGCTCTGCTAAACTGCTGTTGATGCTCGGCGGTTTCTGCTGCCTGAATGGCCGCTTGGTAAGCAGCACATACGGCAACTATCCTTTGATTCATCTGTAGGCTGGCATCACTCAAGGCGCAATCTGGATAGGCTTTGTGTAAAGCGTCTATACGAGAGAGCGTCGCCTGTGCAGCGAGGTAATCGCTTGCTTGCAACTCACTTGCCAATTGATCCTCTTCACGAGGAAGGAGTAAATCACGGGCATTGGTACATTGCTGCTCATTGAGTTGGCCAATGATACTCACAAGTTGCGTTTCTCGCATGATATTAAAACGGTTGGCTAAGGCTTGTATCTGTGCTTTGGCTTGTGCTAATTGCTCGTTATCATCAGCGGATTGGCGTAGCACAGATTTATAGACCCGCTCTGCTTCCAATAGTGCAGTCGTTTTTATTTGCTGAGCGAGCCCGATGCTTGGTGAAAGCGTAGCTACTTGTTGTTCAAGAGCTTGCGCTCGTTGGTATTGATCCAGTGCACTAGTGTAGTTGCCTTCTTGTTGTGCACGCTTGCCGCCACGTACAAAACGATCATAACGATATTGTTGTACTCTGGTAATAAGGCGCTGACTTTCTCTTTCCTGGCTGTTACCTAATTGATAAGTCTGTACAAATTGGAGGCTGGCTTCTGCTTCTGTGAGCGCTTGATCAAAACGCTGCTGCTGTATCAAGGCTTCCGTAGAAGCGACCATCTTTTGGTGTTTTCCCAGAAGAACTTGTTGTTTTTCTTGAGCCAGTTGCTGTGGTTGATCTACCATCCCTGGATAAGCTTGTAGTAGCTTTTCGGCGGAAGCTACAGCAGACAACGCCTGATCCCATTCCCCTTGATAGCGGTAACTCCGGATTTCAGCTAGCTGTTCCTGGTGCAAATCGTTGACGATTCCGCGTGCGAGGCTTTCTGTATCAACCGTACTGTTGACGCGAAAGCGTTCCTGAAATTCCAAAGCTTCACTGAGCTGCTCCAATGCCCGTTGATACTGCCCCGTTTTTTGGGTGTAAACCACTTGGTCTACTTGGTCGTGAAAATCAAGGTAGTAGGCTTCTTGTATCCTGCTACGCGCCTCGGCCTGTCCAAAGTGGAAACCTTTAATACTTTCACTAAAAGCTAGTGCCTGCTGGTAAGCGGCTACTCCTTCCGGATAGCGCCTCAAGGCTACTGCGTCTTGTCCGGCATCTAAATAAAAACGAACAATACCACTGGCCAAATGGCTAGCATCTTCTCTAATGTTAGGATCAGGATTGTAACGGTTAAGTACGAGACGAATGCGCTGAGCAGCATCCTCTACTTTGCCTTGCTCAAAATCCAACGCTGCGAGGAAGTAATGGCTGGGAGCATAGCAATCATTGGTACGTAAAGACGCATGAAAAGCTTCTCGTGCATGGTGTAGCTGACCATTTTGATAAGAAGCAACTCCTTGTTCAAAATAGAGAATGTGTAAATTGGCGGTCAGCTCATTCAACCAGCTTTTCCAGGCGTATACTTCCTCTTGGCAAGCTAATTGCGTTGCTTTTAACTGTTCAGGATCGTGCGCGTCAGGTGTATCCAATGCCAATGTATTCCAGAATGGGGCACCACAAATTTTACTTAATTGTTCTTCGTAGCCCCGCAATTGTTGGCGGTAACTGTCTAGTTGTTGAGGCCGAGGTTCTAGTTGCCGGAAAGCGGTCAGGGAACGATGAAGTGCAGTTAATTTATCTTTAGCAATGAAGTATTGGTCAATCGCACGCATCCTTTGCTGAACAGCCTGCACATGACGGCTACCATACTTAAAGGTAAGGTCACTAATACGGAGGGTGTAAAATACACCACCTTCTATTTCTGAAAAGTCAAAAGTATAGCCTGGTAGCGTTTGCCCAAAGGCCTGTTCTATACATTTGGTGGCAACAACCTCTCCATCGGCAAGTAGTTCCATATTATAGGTGGCACCACTTGGTACCAGTAAATCTTCAAAGGTGAAACCAAAGGGGCGGGGTGCTCGGTCGGCCTCTACAGCTTCCCATTGGATGCAATTTTTCAAAAGGTTGGTGCCCTCCAAAATGCGGAGCTGGTAACGATAGTAGACATCGAGCGCAGCCTGTTGTGGTTGATGAGGTTGTAACAAGCGAAAAATTTGCTGCAAGGCTGGTGCCGATGGCCCGTTAAGCTGAGAATAGCGGTAAACGACCGTTTTTGAAGGGGTATCATCAAACAATAATACTTCCTGAGCTGGAAGAAATAGCGGAAGGCAAAACAAAGAGAGTAATAGCAGGTACGTTTTCATAAGCGCTTGTACTAGGGTTAGCGATCATACAAATATTGATGATCAACGACCTTTATACAAGCATTTTAGCGGGTTTAGGATATGTTTAAATGGGGGTTAAGGAAATTAACAGGGAAGACTAAAGGTAATAGGAGGTAGCGATGACCTTATTTTGGTTGCCTTCCTTTCTCACGGTGTCTACGACAGTTTTTTCTCCTTCTTGTTTTCGTACAAAATCAAGAGGATAGTCTGTCAATATTGAGGTTGCCACCAGTTTTGCAGTCAATTTTTTATTGGAAACGGTCAACTGGAAAGCTAATGGAGTTGCAAGATTATTTTTGAGCCGCAAATCTTTATAACCATAAACAACGGTCGCATCAGTACCCAAAGGACAAAATCGTTCAGATTCGGCGTAAATGTCTACGGAATGATGGTGGCGTTCGATAATTTCTATGCCGGCTCTTAGTGCCAATAGATAAAGGATACCTGAAAGCTGACAAAGGCCGCCACCCACTTCGGGGACTAATTTCCCTTGGACGAGGTTTCTACTTGCAAGAAACCCTCTATCTAGTGTTGGAGCACCTATGCTTCGCCAAAAAGAAAACATCTGCCCAGGTTGGATAAGGATGGGGTTAATCGCAGTACTTCCAAGACGGAGATTATGTAACTTATTCGCTAAGTGCTTTCCTGGGCGGATGGATTGTTGTTGTTCAATAACATAAGAATAGCTGGGATGTTGGTCTGTAGCTGTTGCAAACAACCCTTCTCGTTCTGCTTGCTGATCCCGGACTTGTCGCTTTAGTAATTGAGCAGCTAGTCGCCACTTGCGGGGTATCTGGTCTTTGAGCCATCTCATACTTTTTGAATTTTAATCACGAGGTAGGAGGCATATTCTTTCCACGGAGACTGGCAAAGTAAGCTGTCTAACCAGCGGACAGGTTGGCGTAACCAATTGGGGAAACGATGGATAGGGAGGAAAAGT
>NZ_JBOEFX010000017.1:0-3086 GCF_050633125.1 Lewinella sp. | reverse complement strand
TCCAATAGCCCCAACCTCACGTTAAAATAAGAATCATTATTTGAAATTCTTACTTGATGCGGTGCTCGACAAGCTCGCCACAGAATAGGATTGGCGGGAACAGCTCGGGTATTCTTCGCCTACTCATCGAATACAAATATATTGGTTTTGAATAGTGCTTTGCAGCTAGTTGTGCAATTAGTTTTGTTCGAGTACTTTCTCTTTTATCGTCGCTAAATGATGGATAAGGTTAACTTTTTCATTGGAGTATCAAATCGACTTAGCCTGTATTTAGATCGCTTATGGAACGAACTAGCCTCCCTCAACGTTATTAATGATGTAGATAATTTTTCTGCGCTTGATAAAGGAATCTTTGCCTATCTTTATAAGATTCTACAAAGAAAAGGACAAATGAGTGTCAATATAAAACTTCCGGACGGCTTGCAGATAAGTGAGTTTGAGCTTAGTATGCTACTTGCTTCGAAACTATTCGAATCAGGTCTCATATCTTCAGGGCAAGGCGCGGAGATGGTCGGACTATCCAAACGAGCATTTATAGAAATGTTAGGAAAGTATGAGGTATCCGTATTTGGCTATGATATTGATGAATTAGAGGAAGAATTAGATGAGATATAAATGGAGTTAGTAATTTCTGATGCAAGCTGCCTTATTGCTCTTGAAGATATAGGTGAGCTAAGAATTTTGCATGGTTTATTTAGCCAAGTCGTAGTGACAGATATAGTAAGAGAAGAAATTCAAGCAGAATTACCGTCTTGGATTAAAGTTAGTAAGGATTATGAAGCCAGAGAATTAGAAATACTGAAGTTAGAATTGGATATGGGAGAAGCTAGTGCCATTGCTTTGGCACTTAAGAATCCGGGAAGTAGAATTATATTAGATGAGAGGAAAGGACGAAAAGTAGCCAAACGATTAGGTCTAAAGGTTATTGGAACATTAGGACTAATCGTTAAAGCTAAGCAGAAAGGCATAATCCCTTCAGGTAAAGAAGTACTCAATAAACTTGAGAATCACGGATTTTGGTTGTCTCAGCGTATGAAAAAGAGCTTACTAATAAAATTAGGTGAGTAAAATAGTGCACGCGCCCATCTTTGCCTAGGACGTACATGCTTCGCTGCGCTACGCACGTCGCCTAGGCCTGAGTTGGGCGAAACGCTACGCGTAAACAATGGCTTTGCTTTAAGTTTATTGGATAGGTAAAATGCAAGTAATAATAAATTTTTTATATGTAATTTGCCGTGTAACCATAACCGTAATATGAAGAATATATTTTTTCTACTTATGATAGGGGGCATTTTAATTACTTGCTCTAAGCCTAATAACGAAGATGTTTGTCCCTACGAATTGTTAAGCTGGGGAGAAATCGAAACGAAAAAAGTAAAAGGAGAGGATCGATTGATTGGTTTGGATGCAGATATCTTACTCGAATTAGAAAAAAAACTCAACTTCAAGTTTTCACCTGAATTCAAATATGAGATTCATACATATTCTTTTGATGAATCACAGGAATCGATAAAAATTGATTCTCAGTTTGTTATGAGGTGGAATTCTTATGTGACTGATATATGTGGTAGTATAAGTCTGATGAATAGTTTAACATATAAAAATGATTCATTAAGAATAGTGTTAGAGGAGCAAATTATAAACAGAGTTAAATCATTCTATGAATCTGTGTACCTTGAACCGGGTAATACAAGCACTTTAAGAGATAAAGCTACTCCTTCGAACAGAGAACAGAAAAAAATACCAACATCTGATTCTAGAACAACATATCGTGAAGCAGATGGTGTCGATATATCAATTTATTTAGATGGAAAATATTCTAACATTAAGGATGTTTACCTAAGTAATGGCTTGAATATAGTTGATTCTAATTCAAAGAATATTAGGATTAAAATTACTTCTGACATTACTGAGTATAAAATAACTTTGATCTCATCGGAACTAGATTCCTGTATATTGAGTGGAGTGATTAAAGAGCAGGACTCTAGTTTAACGATTTTGTCATGTGTCTAATGTCAATAAAATACTAATTTTGAAATTATGATGAATAAGTTTCTGACTCTACTTGTATTTTATTTTTTTATGAATAGTTTACTATCACAAGTTGGAGTATTGTGCGTTAAGTTTGAAGAGAACAATCAAACCATAGAAAATGAAGAAATATTTATACAGGGATTGGAAAGTGCAATTTCAAATATTGATAATCCTCCTTTCATAGTTGATAGGTCAAGATTAGGATCCATATTTAATCAATTAAAAATAGAAGAGAACATAATTGAAGACCTTGGAGGAGAATACAAAGCTATTCTCGAATCAGTCAAAGTTGATTACCTTCTTTTTGCTAATGTAATTACATCGCCTTTGAAAAAAGATGCATTTCTTCGACTTGAATTCATTTCAATTGAAGGTGGTTCTTTGTTTTCAAAGAAATATGTTCCTACATTGAAACTTACACTCGAAACTCTTGGGGATCCAATAGAATTCGAAAGGGTAGTAAGAAACACTCTCAATGATTTAGCTTTTATCGATAAATTAGGAATCGTTGAAGTCACAGTCCTAGAGGAAATCAATAGACGAATCGATAAGAAAGATAATGAGATACAAAGTTTACATAATAAAATTGATGCTATCTCAGAATATGCTCAAGTTGCAGAACTTGATGTTTTCGGACGTCCCCCTATGACTGGAGGGGAAGGAATTAAAATTACTTCACCACTTATAGAGTTAATGGCACAAGCTATAGAAGCCAGAAGTGGGAAGCTTCACTTTTTTCTCACTGATAAAGCTATTTCTGCATTAACTGAAGCTATAAAAGTCGTGCCCAAATTCCCCTTTAGCTATTATGCTTTAGCTATAATCTTGAAAAAACGTAACGATCCAAGTTGGAGAACATATGCATCAATGGCGAAGGATATTTTAGAAAAGACGACTCTTAACTTAGATTGCCATCAAAATCATAATCAGGTATTACGTGAAATCAATGGATTGCTGAGTAAATTCTGAGTTCGCCCAACTTTGCTACTACGTCCATGCCTGCGCAAGCTCCGGCACGGCGCAGTAGCCCGAGTTGTACGCAAGGAGATTGA
>NZ_JBOEFX010000016.1:78428-99800 GCF_050633125.1 Lewinella sp. | reverse complement strand
AAAGTCCACTTTGATAATCAACTATCCGCCAACGATCTTTCAGCATGCTTTTTAAGTCATTAATGGATAAAGATTGTGCTGCATGCCAATTTTGTGCTTGATATCTGGTGAGTCGTCTGCGTTTGGTAGAAGGGATGTCAAAAATAAAGACCCCCTTTGTATCTAGAATGCGATCCACTTCTGTAAATACTTTCGGAATATCTTTCTCGGCAAGATGCATCAATAGGTGAAAAGAAAATACGGTGGAGAATTTCGTTGTAAAATGGGGGATGGCCAGTGCACTGCCCTGCTGAAGCACTTTGGTAGGGTGTTTTTTGCGAGCTTCATCAATCATCGCTTGACTATAATCCAGGCCGTGGGTGCCAAAATGTAATAATCGACCAGTACCACAACCCAGATCAAGTCGGAGCTCGTTCCCCTGTGGCTTACCAATGAATTGCTGGAGTATTTCTTCTTCCTGTTGATGAATAAATTGGCCGTAAGTATTGCCAAATCGATCTTGGTCATACACTGGTGCGAGCGCCTCGTAGTAGTCACCAACTTCTTTTAGGTGTTGCATTTTTATCTATTGATTTCCCTAATTTCTTTATTTTGAGCCTACTTTAATGTTCTTTCTGATATAAAAAATAAAAAATGCGCTTTTTAACGATGCTCTTTATTCTGGGATTGGCTTTTTCTCTTAATGCCCAAACAGCCTATTGGGCGACTACTTATAAGGAATATATTAAACGGGGAAGTACCGTTTTAGTGGCAAAGGAAGGATATACCTTTGAACGAACAGCTTACGATTTATATATCGAAAAATTTTATAACAACTCAGAACATCCACTCCGTGAAATCATTACCTATGCAGATCGCCGCAAAAAGGTATTAGAAGGAACTTGGAAGACTTTTTACGAGAATGGACAAGTTGAAATCATGGGCCGCTATACCGAAGGGCAGGAGGCTGGCCGTTGGTACTATTATCGCGAGAATGGAGAACTTTGGAAAACCTGTACTTTTAGGGATGGTGTAGAAGAATGTGAATTAGAACAAGTAGAGGTAATTTCAGAAGTACCTCCGGCCAATGTTCGAGATTATAGTCAAAAAACGGGGAGTGCTGATGCGTCAAATGCCTCCGAAGATGAAAAACCTATTTTCAAAGTCGCTGAAGAAATGCCCCGTTTTCCCGGTTGCGAAACAAAAGGGAGCTTAAGTGAACGTAAGCAATGTGCCCAAACAGCCTTGTTGCAAAACATTTACCGCCGCATAAGGTTGCCTCAGGGGTACACTGGTCCGGAAGGGGTAATTGTCGTTACTTTTGTCGTTGAAGCTGATGGCGTAATTACCAATGCTAGAGTCGTAAGGCCTCTGGAAGAAAGAATAGATTTGGTTGCACTGGAGTTAGTGAAAACCATGCCTAACTTTATTCCCGGTAAGCAAAAAGGCGAACCTGTTCGGGTACAATTTAATTTGCCCATAAGAATCAAACTGGAGTAATATGCCAAATCGTATCCTGCTTTTATTTTATGTTTTGCTTAGTGTAGTTCATTTGGGAGTGGAAGAACTACAAGTAGAGTGGCTTATCCTAACCACCAAGCCACTATTGGTCAGTATATTGGCCTTTTGGTTTTGGAAAACTGCAGGGGGTAATGCTTCCCGCTTTTCTAAATTCTTGCTGCTAGGCTTGATTTTTTCTGTAGGAGGAGATACCCTTTTGATGTTTGTAGAGCATGGTCCGCAATTGGAAGTTTTCTTTTTATTAGGATTGGGCAGTTTTCTGATAGCTCAATTGTGCTATACTTACGCACTATGGACGTACCCAAAGGTGAGAGAAGGGATAATATTCCGCAAACCCTGGGTTGTTATACTATTTTTAGGCTATCTCGTTTGGGTTTTGACGACTTTATGGGCGGGTATTCCTGGGCCAATGCGCCTGCCCGTGGGAGTATACGCTACAGCTATTGTTGCTATGGCCATCTCGGCAGCAAATCTCTATGGGCGGATTTCGTCAAATCTCTTCTGGGGATTCTTTGGAGGCGTGTTGCTCTTCGTGTTGTCAGATACTTTAATTGCGCTGAATAAGTTTGGTGAACCGATTGTTGGTGCACGTCTTGCCATCATGTTTACCTACTTGTTAGCTCAATATTTGATTGCTGTTTATGGTAGCCGATTGCTGTTAACATCAAAATCCTAGCAGCGTAAGTAAGATAGAACACAGATCAAATGGATCAGACGGATTTACACAGTTTTTTTTAAAAAAAACTTGAAGTTCTATGTCGGGGTTCTTTGAGGAGGCAATTTTTTCAGAGAATATTTAGCACCCAGCACCCAGCACATTGAAACGTGTCAGCTATTTTAAAGCTCTCAGAGAGAGTTTAACTTATTTTAGCGAACCTATGGAGCCCCTTTCAATAACTCAATATAGCCACTCAATAGCTCGGGGACAGGGAGAATACCTTCAACTCGTTGCTCGAATATTCGACATCGATAGAAGTAAGTTCCTGATTCGAGGGCATCTCCCTTCATATTGGTTCCATCCCAATTGAGTGCCGGATCTTTGGTTTCAAAAACAAGGCCACCCCAGCGGTTGTATACCTGGAATTCTACCTCTGCAATAAAGCAGGAACGGGTAGGGACAAATAAGTCGTTCTGGCCATCAGCATTTGGGGTGAAAGCATTGGGCAGCTCGTAAACGGGACAATTGTCCACACAAACGATGTTGCTTTGTGCGCTTTCATTACCGACCGTATCCACGGCTGTGACTGCATAACAACCTGCTATTGTGCCACCAGGTTGGTGGATAAACTCAAGGGTGTTAGGATCATCAACCGTAGCGATCAAGCTGAAAGGAGCATTGACGACGGGAGCATAGTAGATGTTATAACTATCTACATCTTCAAATTCCGGACAAAGGGTTGGAGCACTTTCCCAAACGAGGTTGTTTTCTAATACCTCTATATCATCACAGCTTTCGCTGAAATCACATAAATTAGTAACCGTTAAGGCTGGCGGACAAGGAGGAACATTATCGAATGGTGTACTGCATACTCGTTGGGAACGATTAATCAGTGGAGATGGAACACCATCAATGTTATAAGTGCCAGCACTTCTGATGACATAACAGTATTCTACCAAGTTCATTAAGCCTTCGTCGCGGTATATCGGATCAGATACAGTGGTCAAGGAATCCAAACCGCCACTAGTGTTTTCACGGAAGATGGTGTACTCGAAGTTTTCCCAAGGGACAAATTCATCCCAGAAAAGGGTATTAACTCTATCCGATGGTGTCGCATTCAGGTAGATTGAACCCCCTACGGTACTGGCTCCTAATGGCATCGACTCTCCATTGACATAGAAATTGATGACGTAAGTGTAGGGTTGATCTACAGTATTTAGGCTAACATCTGTAAAACAAGTATCAGTGGCCAGCGCAAAAGTAGGAGCGGTAACACTGTTGATTGGTGTGAAATTATTGATGTCTTCTGTATGGCCAGGAGCGCGTAATAATTCGTAAGTATAGGGCCCCATATTAAGGGTTGTATCCAAATCTGTGGGGTCAGGTTTGGTCCAACAAACATCAATGACACCATTGTTAAAGTCAGTGGTTACTACATCTGCCTTGATGAGTAGAGGGACATCTCTACCCAATTGAACACAAGATTCTTCAGAAGGTAAACTTTCTACAGGATTATAAAAGAATAAACCGTTAGCAGTGCGTCGGGCAAAATTAGCCAGTATTCGATAACAATACGTTTTTCCTCTTTCTACATTACTGTCTTCAAAGAAATAGCGTCCATCTACAATTTGCTGGATGGTATCTGACGATATTTTGGTATAGCCACGGCCAGCTAAGCCTGTCGCACAAGTGTCTAGCGGAGACTGATCAGAATTGATCCGCCGCCAGACGGAAAATCCCCTGAAGTAGTCATCCTGGGCATCTTCACAAATGTAAGGCGACTCCCAGCTGACGTTGATCACTGGTCCTTCGGCAATAGCCTGGACATCCTCAGGGGGTGGCCCCACGACTTTTATTCTCACGGTTTTAAGAGTGGCGAGCCCGGTTGTGTCACCGAGGAAATCGTCTACAGCCCTAAATACCACATTGTAGGGTTGACTGGAGATATGCTCACAGGTGGTTTCCCAACGGAAGTTTTTGACAAGTGGGTCATCAAAATAGGCTTCGGATGGAGGCGTAAATTGTGCAGGGCTAACAATCATGTTTAATGGGGCTCCGTAAGCCAGAAGCCTTACCCTTTGGTCTGTATCGGTAAAAGGGGCAGTAGCAATAACATCGAAGTCAATAGTGGTGCCAGCGATGACGCATATTTCATCAAATTCGGTAACTACCAAAGGAGGTTCATTACTACAATCCTCCACGATAATCTGCATATCCCGCACCATGGTGTCAATCAGTTGGCCATTACGGTAAGAATAAATATTGATAGCGATATTGTACTCACCAGCCTGAGTGGGCGTATCCCAGACTAAATCCCCTGTTAAAGGGTTTATGGACATACCATTGGGGAAGAAGAAGTTGGGGACGGGATCATTGGGCCCTTGTTTGGGCACTGCTAATTCGTAAGAAAGACTGTCTCCATCAATATCGTAAGCACCAGGGTTATGGGTGAAAATTTCGCCGGTACAAGCAAAGTCTATTGGAGGGACCTGTAAGACAGGAGAGTTGTTGCATCCCGAAAAGACAGGGTTGAAAAGAGAAAAAACGTTTTCTACATAAAAGGGAATGCTAACCGAATTAGGGAAGTTTACATTGATGACCCCCGCATTTCGGTTGGGGTCCTCAAAGCTGATTGTATATGTTGATGGCCCCGTATAGGTATGGGTGGCCATGTATATGTTGAATTTAATGTCATTTTCGAGTCGCTCGCCTTCAGGAGGGCTGCCGGCGCCATTCATTCTTGCTACTCGTTCGCAATTGTCATCCCCCCAGCAAATGGTAAGAGAATCTCTATCTGCATCTACACTCGAGGTTTTGGTGTAGGTAATGATAGTAGCCTTTACAGTAAGGCCACAGTTGCCATCGGCATCGGGAACTGTCTCTACAATAATTTCTCCAGCACGATTGTGAGTAGCCCAAGCAGATGGTAGTACACAAAAAAGGAGTAGATTCAGGGAGAGTAAGCGGATTATCGTTCTCTTCATAGGTCGCGGTATTGCTTGGATGAGGACAAAACTGTTTTGGAGCTTAGTATGTTACTTAGCAATTTAAGCAATTCTATACATAGTTGCCGTCTTATAGCTTGCAAATAGTAAGGAGGAATGCTAAAAGCGAAGTATCTTTACTGGAGAAACGATTAGTCTTATGAATTAGTTTATAGAAAAACGGGGAACAGGCCAGAGGGTGCCATTAGCCGTAGGTTCTACTAAACAATTACCTTAAGATGACTGTTTGAAAAGAAGAAACTAATTTTATCCACCAAAACTATAAGGTACACTATGGCCTTTCAACTTCCAGATTTATCCTACGCTTACGATGCATTAGAACCACATGTTGATGCGCGTACGATGGAAATTCACTACTCTAAACACCATGCGGGTTATACCAGCAAGCTCAATGCAGCTATTGAAGGTACAGACTTGGATGGCATGAAGATCGAAGATATCTTAATGCACATTTCTGAACACAGTATGGCTGTGCGCAATAATGGTGGCGGTTATTATAATCACAAGCTTTTCTGGGAGGTGATGTCACCCGATGGCGGCGGCGAACCCAGTGAGCGTACGAATATTCACAAAGCTATTGTACGTGATTTTGGCAGTTTTGCTAAATTCAAAGAAGAATTTTCGGCAGCAGCTGGCACTCGCTTTGGTTCTGGTTGGGCATGGTTGTGTGTGAGTGGTTCAGATCACTTGTTTATCACCTCTACTCCTAATCAGGATAACCCCTTGATGGATGTTGTTGAAAATCAGGGTACGCCAATCCTGGGCTTGGATGTTTGGGAACATGCCTACTATCTCAACTACCAGAATCGTCGTCCGGACTACGTAAACGCTTTCTTTAATGTCATCAATTGGCAGGAGGTAACAGAGCGTTTCAATGCTGCTAACAAAGGTGCTTCCGATTTGTAAGCAACGTTGATTAATTGATAGCAAGCCCCGAAGCCTTTCTCAGAAAGCTTCGGGGTTCGTTGTTTAAAGGCTTGTTATTGTCTAGTTAAATAAAATTTCCCCATTGACAAGGAACTGAAAATGCGCTATTTTAGTTATGTATTTGACCCCTGAAATATAATCCATTGAAAACGAAGTGACTCTTAATAGGGGCGCTTCATAATCTTTATCCCCATGATCATCTTAGGAATACTTTTGCTGGTATTGCTGATGTTCAATTTTCAACCTCTAAGACGAGAAGAACATTGATTCAGCCCAGTATTTAAAACACAAAGGCAGCGCTTCCATTCCGGAAACGACTGCCTTTCTACTTTATGCTAATTAGGAATAGCGTCTATTTAACGAAGTAGAACAACATCCCCACGTTGGCTTGTGCTCCTTGTTATCCCATTTTCACTGACAGTATATTGAATCATCCAAACGTAGGTGCCTTGCCGTGCTAGGTCTCCTCTTATTTTACCGTTCCAACCATCGTTGGGGTTGGAGGATTGGTAAACCTGGCTTCCCCAACGGTCAAATACCTGCATTTCATAAGCTTCTAAAGAACAGTGACTCTGAGGGAACAGCCGGTCATTGACACCATCATTATTCGGGCTAAATACATTGGGCATATAAACGGTGCATATCTCGCATTCGGCAATCTGTATGGTGTCGATAACGGTTTCACAAATAGAGCTGACAGTGATGCTGTAATCTCCGGGCCCAAAAATCAGTCGACGTGCTTCTTTTGCGCCATTTTCCCATTGGTAATCAGCGAGGACTTCGGTGCTAGCGTCTAATAAGAAAGGATCCTCAGGACAGAGGAAGGTATCTCTCCCTAGTTCTGTGGTAATGGGGAGTAGGTAGTCGATAACAACCGAGTCTATGAGGTCATTGCAGGCGGTGGAAATGGTTACTCCGTAGGTGTTGGGAGTTGTAACAACAAAACGATCCTGTGTACTTCCATCCTGCCATAAATAAGTAGCACCAGGAATGCCAGGGTCAAGGATGAGGCTGTCATTGGGGCATAGTGTTAAATCCTCTCCCAGATCAAGCATTGGGTCGACAAGAAAAATGGCCGCAAAATCCGCTTCGTAGACTTCACAAATGGTTGTCACCGTGAGCGAAAAATTATTGTCTGTAGTAATATCTCGCTGAGAAAGTGTACTCCCATCTGACCATTGATAGGTAGCAAATGGGCGCTCTACATCAATCGTGAGGGTATCGCCGAGGCAGAGTACATACTCATTTGCTAGGTTTAGATTGAGTGGCGGTACATAGGTGATGTTAATTGCTTCTTCCACAACGCCACATCCATTTTCAACAGTAACAGCATAATCTCCAGTTGTTGTGACCGTGTAATTAGTAGCACTGCTACCGTCTTGCCAGTTATAAAAAGCTATACCATTATCTGCATCCAACAATGGAGACGTTCCGGGGCAAATAATCTGATCATCACCAAAATTAACGGTAGGAGGGAACTGCTGTACAAAAACCTCAATGGCATCTTCTCCAAAACCGCAATCGTCGGTGACAGTCACGCTATAGACTCCTTCGTTGGTAACCGTGAGCGTGGGGTCGGTGGAGCCATCTTCCCAAAGAAAGGTATTGCCGCCGGAAGAGGCATCTAGTACGAGCTCGTCGCCAGCGCAGACTAGGCTGGTGTCTTGGCCTATGTCAATTATTACCGGTAAGGGTACATCAACGGTAAAGTTGAAAGTAAAAGGTTCTGCCTGATTGTCACAAAGGTCGAGTAAATCCCCAGGGCCAGTCGGATCGATGGTGAGCGTGTAATTACCCATAGACTGTATGGGTGGAGAAATAGCCAGGCTAAAAGATTTGGCTTGGTTACTACCCGAGGTACAGTCTGGAGAACTGGCATCAAGCGTATAGGGACCTCCTGGGCCGTCTAATTGGAAAGCATCGTCATTGATACTGTTGCAGAGTAAAAATTCATTGAAAGAGATATTAATGGTAGCGTCTCCACAGCTTTCGGGCAGTTGGGTAATGTCTTCGACTAGCGGAGGCGTTTGATCAAATACACCTAAACCTGTGCTTTCACTAAAATCAAGGCTATAACCATCATTAGAGCCAGTCCAATTACTGACCATGAGAACATAGGTGTTACCTGCACTCATAGGCACCAGTGCATTGATGGGACCAGTACCCCCACACCCCCCAGGAACCCAATTACCTATACCACTAGCTGCACAACCGGTTGGGCCATGGCAGCCCGTACCACCAGCAGCATTACAGCTTACGAGGTTAGCCGCTGTGAGGTCATCACAATCGCCGTTGGTAAGATCAAAAAGTGCCCAGTCGTAATCATCATTGAAATTATTAGGCGTAATTAAAAAACCCAGCATTCCATCCTCATTGGCGGTAAAAACGTACCAGATGGAATTTAACTCTCCAGCGGTACAGGTCTCACCATTAATAATTTCATTGCCGATATTACCATCTCCAGAAGGAGACTGGCTTTCTGAATAAAGATCCTGGCATACTGGTACTGCCCCTAGGCAATCCTGAATAGTAGGTTGAGCAATAAGGAACATCGGAGTACTACTTAGCAAAAGTAGTACTAGCCAGAAAAGACTAAGGTTGATTTTCATACCGGATTGGATTGTGCTGCGTAAATTACTAAGAATACAGGATAGCAAGTGTAAGGTGGCGGAATTGATGCCACTTTAACATAAAAATAGTAACTAGACCTAGTTGTAACGTAATTTAAGTAAACCTACAGGCGCATTCTCATTCCTAGCTGTAGGCCAGTCATCCAGTAGTTTTGTTGTAAATCATATTCTGAGCTGCTTAGTGCTTTTGGATAGGATTTGAAATAAGGCTCAGCAATTAAACTATAGCGGCTGTGTAAATTATAAGCGATACTTACCCCTGCATACCAAGCAGCTGTTGCGCGCCGATCAAAGATAGGTAATACATCCCGGTCACCTTGCTGGCCAAATTGAATTGGTTCTTGTGTTGCAGGAGAATAGATTGCTCCTTTTGCCCCAAAATATAGATTAAGGTATGCTCCCGCATTTACACCTACCCGAAATTTGCCCCATTGTTCTTCATAACCGATGAGGAGGGGAACTTCGATGAAGCGCAGACGATTGCGATGCTGTTCATTATAAGCTTCGGTATAGATAGTATCTACACCAATGACTTCTCCATTAGGGCCAAAAATAGTAGAGACATCCATTCTACTACCTACCTCAAATGTAAAGCGATCATTGATCTCTGTATACATGAAGCCGGTTCGCATACTAAGCCCTACATTAGACGCTGCGGCTAAACGGAAACCACCACTATAGGAAATGCTTGAAGATTCACTTTCTTTGCGTTTGTTGAGGTGACTGATACTTTCGGGGGTCTTGGCCTGGAGTGTTTGTTGAGCGTAAGCTGGTCCACCCAATACTTCAAGATCTAACCGGAAATAAGGATTGGCAAAACGAGCACATCGCGGTGCATGATTGGTGAAAAGCTTTAGTTCTGTTTGTTGTGCGAAAGCTAAGTTTTTAGCGGGCAAAATATCGACCACTTGGCTGCGAAGACGTTGGTGAGGTCCAGCAATACGAAGTGAGTTATCTTCCTGTAAATCGGTGGTGCTTTCTTCTAGTATCTCTGCCGTCTGTTCCTGATTGGTAGCAGGTAATTCTAAGGTATTAGCTGCCTGGTTTTCTGGAGTTACCTTGTTGACTTGTTGAGCATGAGCAACTTTAGGGACTACCAGAGTAGTCGTTCGTTGTTGATTTTGACCACGATTGACTGTAGGCGTTGTTGCCGGTACAACCAATGATGTATTTACTTGTTCATCGGCATGTTCTCTGTTGGAAATTGGGGATGAAGCTTGGTCAGAAATCTGATTAGCTAAGGTTTGGCTAGCAGATAGAGTAGTGTCTTCCAGCGGGAAATGGCCAAGTTCTGGTGCAGAAAGTGGCATCAGAAGGATAGCCAACAAGCCTAGTGTAGTAGTACCTGTCGCACTCCAGATGATCATCATTCGGCGGCGTTTCTGCTGACGTGCTTTGGCAATGCGTTCCCACATATTGTCAGGCACGGGTGCGGAAGCATCCCGAAGGTTATTCTTGAATAGTTCGTCTAGCGGATGTCGCTTACTCATACGGCAAGGCGTTGCAATTTTTCCAATTGGTTTTGTAGCATTTTTCGAGCTTTTACCAGCTGTGATCGAGAGGTGCTTTCTTTAATTTCAAGCATCTCAGCAATTTCTTTGTGGCTATAACCTTCAATAGCATACAGATTAAATACTACCCGATAACCCTCGGGTAAGTGGGCGATCATTTTTAGAAGTTCTTCTTCTCCCAATTGTGCGTAAGCAACGGGTTGAATTGGAGTTTCTGGAAAATGCTCAACGGCGATTTGTTCATTTGTAAAATACTTTCGTTGATTGTGCTTTAGTGCGGTATTAACTACAATACGGCGAATCCAACCTTCGAAAGAACCTTTAAAAGCAAATTTGTCAAGATTGTCAAAAACTTTGACAAAAGCTTCCTGAAGCATATCTTCGGCTTCGAGTCGATGTCGGGAATAGCGCTTGCACACGGCCATCATCTTGCCAGCGTACAGCTCAAATAACTGCTTCTGGCAATGGACGTCCTCACGTACGCAACCTTTAATCAACTCTTTTTCCGTCATTTGACGTCTTGGTGAACAAACACCATTTTAGTTAGAGATACCTTAAACACCACCGACGCTGCCTGTACGTTAAGATAAAAACAGGCCAGGGTCATCTAATTTAAGGACTTTCCTTTAAAAATAGGCATTAAAACCTGAAAAACCATTTAGTTACTTCTTAACGGAGAAGAAACTATTTTAGCTTTCTGAAGACAGGAAAAGTAAAAACAGCCATGGAACATAAAATGTCAGCCGAAGAAATTGTGGGGCAAATGTTGTCTAAAGATGCATTTAGCAATTGGTTAGGAATTGAGGTATTAGAAATAGCGCCAGGGTTTAGCCGTATTCGAATGGTCGTTCGACCTGAAATGGTTAATGGCTTTGGGATTGGGCACGGAGGAATTAGTTTTAGTTTTGCTGACAGTGCTTTTGCTTTTGCTTCGAACAGCCGAGGACAACATGCTGTTTCCATTGATACGGCCATTAATCACCTCGCGCCTGTACAAGTAGGAGACGTTCTTATTGCTACAGCTAAGGAAGAACACTTGGGTAGGCGATTGGGCCACTATAAAGTGGAGGTCCGTAGAGAAGCGGAAGAGCTTGTTGCTCTTTTTAAAGGTATTGTTTACCGAAAAGATCAAAACTGGGGCACAACTGAAAGGGACTGAATTCGTTTAATAAAACAGAAAAATGTCATGTTAAAATACTCGTGTATGTTTCGAATTTTTATGCTTTGCCTATTCGGGCTAGGGAGTTTTAGTGCAAACGCTCAAGAGAAGATTGATAATCCTGCTGTTTATTTCGATTTTTTCAATCAGGAACATAGCGGCCTGGCTCAAAAAAATATGGAATACCTGCAATACGCAGTACACAGTGATGATCTACAAGTGATTGCTCAAAAACGATTAGCACTACTGGAACAGGTTCTGCAGTCACAGGAGAAAATGGAGCAATTGCCTGATTTTGAATCCGATGCGGGATTGAAATCAACCATGGTCGAGGTCCTGAAGACTTATGAAGAGTTGTTTGAGGTAGGATTCCAGGAAGTAGAAGCACTTAAACTAAACGCTCAGGATGGTTTTTTGCAAATGGAAAAGTACCTAGTGGCTCAGACGGCAGCCGAGCGAAAAATGGCGGGTGCCAGCGCTAAGCTACTAGAGGCACAGCAGCAGTTTGCCCAAGCCAATAATATTTTACTGCAAATGGAACCTGGTTCTGTGACCGAAGCGCAGCAGTTGAATGCCTTAAATGAATACCAACGGAATATTTTTCTTCGGAGTTTTCGGGTAGGTAAGCTAAATGCTCAGTTTTTACTGGAGATGGAAAAAGACAGCCCGGATAATATTGATCAACTACGCCAACAGTTGTTGAAAGCAGCGACGGAAGAAATTGCTGAGTTGAAAAAGATTGGCGCATATAATGGAGATACCGCTTACCGTGATGCTGCTGTAGAACAGCTTGAAGTATTGCAGGTGTTGGCGAGGGAAGATTACCCCGCTTTGGTGAGAGTGAAAACCAAAGGAGATCAGTTGACCCAAGAAGATGTTACTGCCTACAATACGGCTATCAGTAAGGTAAATACGCAGTTGAATCCAGCGTCTGAAAAGATAAATACGGCTTTACAGAACCTCTTGCGCAATAATGTTCCCAAACCTGCAGTGAGGGGCGTAAAGCAGATTTGATTTTTTGACTTATGGTGCTTATTGGGTCGTGAGTGTGTAAAAAATACACTTAGATGCCGTAAAACGATACTTATTTGCACCATGACTTTGAGTTAAGTCATTGAATAATTGCTAGTTTTGCATTTTGAACCAAAGGAAAATAATTTAGATCATGGCTGATCAAAAACAGGAACTGGAAGTAGCGTTTAACGAGAAAGGAGAAACGATTAGTCCAGTCTTAAAAGAAGGCGTAAAGAATTTCTTGATTGATATAGATGGTACCGTTTGTGATGATATCCCAAACGAAGAGCCGGAAAGAATGGGCACTTGTCTACCTTATCCCGATGCTTTGAAAATCTGTAACAAGTGGTATGAGGAAGGTCATTTTATTACTTTCTTTACTTCCCGTACAGAGGAGCACCGTGCTATTACTGAAGAGTGGCTCAAGAAGCACGATTTTAAGTACCACGGATTACTAATGGGCAAACCAAGAGGAGGTAATTACCATTGGATTGACAACCATATTGTCCGGGCGACCCGCTTCAAGGGGAAGTTTACAGACCTGGTTGTAGAAAACAAAGAAGTAGAAGTTTTTCGCTCGTAAGTAATTACGCCGCTTAAGGCAAAAGAAGATCCCGGGTTTCGTGTCTAGTGCGAGATTCGGGATTTTTTTATTAGGGAATGGACTAATCGTACCAGTGCGATCATACATTTTACTTCGGCGTCAATAAATCTTGTAAAGCAGGGGTAATGCTTGGATGCTTAAAAGTGAAACCGCTTTCAGCCAATTTTGCAGCAGAAACTTTGCAGCTGTCAAGGATAGTGTGCGACATTTCTCCCAAGATTAAGCGTAACATGAAAGCTGGGGCTGGAAGTAATAAAGCGGGCTTTTTACTTGCCGTAATTATCGCTTTCGCCAGGCTTTTGTTACTTACAGGATTGGGAGCTACGCCATTGTACAAGCCTCTGAATTGGTTGTCGTTTACGCCTTTTACAAAAATACGGCAGATGTCATCAATATGTATCCAGGAGTACCATTGCTGTCCGTCGCCAAAATAAGTAGAAACGAAAAGGTTTAGTGGGAGTAACATTTTTTGGAGTGCTCCTCCTTTTGGCGAAAGCACAATTCCGGTGCGAACGATCAGCGTAGGCATATTCAACTCGTCTGGTATTTCCTGAATAGCTTGCTCCCAAATAGACACTGATTGTGAAAGAAAACCATTACCGGCTGGGGCGCCTTCTGTCATGAGCATTGCTTTACGGTCTCCGTAATAACCAATAGCGCTTCCTGCCAAGTAAGCTTTGACGGTTTGGCCATGTGCCACGATACCTGTTTTTAATAAACGGGTAGATTGGGTACGACTATCGATAATCAGTTGTTTACGCTGATCGGTCCAACGAGCATCAGCAATACCTGCCCCGGCAAGATTGATGACATGGGTAACTCCACGAAAGGCAGCTTCGTCGTAAGTTGCTTGCTGTACGTTCCACTGATAAGTAGGATAGAGGGAATCATGCTTGGTAGATCGGCTTAAATGACGTACTTCATGCCCTTCCTGGCTTAGTAGTTCGCTTAGCCGCATTCCCATCAGTCCGCTACCTCCGGCAATTAAAACAATAGCCATATTTCTTGTTGTTATGTGGTGCAGATGAAACAACAACTACCGCGGTGTGTTCATTCATCTAAAAATCTTGTTTGCTGCCTAATCCGGTCAGTTGGCTAATTTGTCGGGCTTGCGAAAAAAAAAGTTCGTATTTTCGGGGCGAATCACAACAACATCCAGACATGAACAGATTTCTGAATATCCTTGGTAGTTTATCGCTACTTTTATTGGTAGGGGCATTGATCTACGGTTGCAGCGGTTGCGGAGGCCCTGAAGAACCTACAGGACCAGTATTTAAAAACAATGACAATACGTTGCGCGTGCGATTAGCCTCCGAGCCAGATCGTCTAAATCCTTACCTGACAGTAAGTGGTTACGCAAGACCTGTTTACCAAGAAATATTTCTCCCTTTATTAGAGTATAACCATGAAACATTTGAGCCTACGCCAGCCTTGGCTATTGGTCGCCCAGTGATAGAAGAAATCACAGATGGGGCTTATGCCGGAGGTATGAAGTATACCTATGAGCTCAATGAATATGCGACTTTTAGTGATGGAAAACCACTGCGGGTAGAGGATGTTATCTTTTCTTTTAAACTCCTTTTTAACCTTAATATCGCCGAGGCTGCACCACATAGGAACAGCTACTTGGCCGTGGCTGATGTGGTGCCTGATGCTGAGAACCCTCGCAAGTTTACCGTTTTTGCTAAAGAGAAGTACATTCTGGCAGAAGACTCTTATAGTGGAACCAATATTTATCCAGAGCATATTTTCGACCCCGAAGGTTTGATGGCTGATTATCAGATCGCTGATCTTATTGCCAATGGAGAGGCACTGGCGGAAGAAGCCCCTTTGCAGCAATTTGCGGAGCAATTTCGTTCTGCACCTTTTTCGCGTGATGCTAGCAAGCTGATAGGCACAGGCCCTTACTTGTTCAGCGAGTGGATAGATGGTGATTACATAAGTATGGTTCGCGACCCGAATTGGTGGGGGGATAAGGTACCTGGCGGCCACGCTTACCTCCATGCTTATCCGGATAGTGTAGTCTTTCGGATTATTCCGGATCAGACAACAGCTGCCAATGCGCTTAAAAACGAATTGATAGATGTAGCACCTACGCTTGATGCAAACACTTTTGTAGAATTACGTGAAAACGAATTTTTACAGGAGCGTTATGATTTCTTGACGACAGAGACCTTCAATTTTTACTTTGTCGCGATGAATAACAAAAACCCTTTGCTAGAGGACAAGCGCGTACGTAGAGCGCTGGCGCATGTATTAGATGTACAGATAATTATTGATGCGGCTTTTGCCGGGCTAGCAGTGCCAGTACCGGGGCCAGTGGCTCCGTCGAAAGCACACGCCAATAAGGATTTGCCGTTGATTGTAAAGGACATCGAAAAAGCCAAAGCTTTGCTCTCTGAGGCCGGATGGGAAGATACTAACGATAATGGTATCCGCGATAAAATGATTAACGGAGAGTTGGTAGAAATGGAGATGGAGTACTTGGTGAATCCAGGAAGTATATTTGCTTCTACGCTGTCGGAAGTTATGAAAGATGGTGCTAGCCAGGTAGGTGTTTCCATTACAATTGTACCACGCGAGCCGCGGGTAATGGTAGGAGAAGATTTAGCCAGTCGCAACTATGCCCTTTATGGTTATGGTGCGGGTGGAAACCACTTGTTAGATGATTTCATGCAGCTTTGGCATACCTCTAGTAATACGCCACGGGGGAGCAATCGCTGGCAGTTTGGTAATGCAGAAACAGATGCACTGATCGAGAAAATCAATGTGACGATTGACCCTGCGGAAAGACATCGGCTTTATCAAGAATTTCAGCGTATTGTCTACGATGAACAACCCCTTATCTTTTTGTTCTCCCCGATGGAGCGTATGGTCGTAAGTAAGCGTTGGGAAGGGAATGTTTCGCAGTTGGCACCGAACTACATTTTGCGAGATTTTAAGGTTATTAAGAAATAACCTATAGTTTTTGACAGCTGAGTCATCCCGAACTTTGGCTAAAGCCAAAACCCTGCTTTGGGAGATTGTAGAAGAGGTTGTTAAGCATCTGAAAAGAATGATTTATATGACTATTTGTACCCAACCCCATGATTTCATTAATGAGATCATGGGGTTGGGTTTTTAGCATACAAGTTGTGCGGTTGGTCAGCACTGATTTTGGTGGCCATCAAAATTCGGGATGGCTCATGTTTTTATTTTTTGCGCAATACTTATAGCTACCTTTGTGGTCGAGTAAAATAAAAAGCGGTTTACTGTTATGTACAAATATATCTCCTTGTTTGGATTCCTATTGATAGTTGGGTCAGTTGTTGCACAAACAGATACCACTATTTATAAAGTGGTAGAACAGATGCCACGTTTCCCCTCAGCTTGCGAAGCATTGGATACGACTTTGGTCTATAAACAAAAATGTGCCAATCAGGCCATGTTGGAATATGTTTACCAAAGGGTAATTTATCCACAAGAGGCTATTGATGAAAATATTCAAGGCACGGCTGTTGTTACTTTTGTGGTGGAAACAGATGGGCGCATTAGTCAGCCCCAAATAGTGCGTGACCTAGGAGGAGGTACGGGTATTGCAGCCTTAGGTGTTGTTTTGCAAATGAAAGAAGAAAGCTTACGTTGGATCCCTGGCAAGCAGCAAGGAAAAGCCGTAAGGGTGCAGTTCAATTTGCCCGTAAGGTTCAAAATCAAAGATCCTGACCCGTTTATTCTTATTGGCCGGGATACGGTATATACTGAATTTGAAAAAGCCCTCGACTTTAAAGGAGGTGCAGAAGCACTTCAGGTTTATTTGGATACCGCATTGGATTACCCGACCTCTGGGAACGATAGTTGCCAAATGGGCCAAATCGATATTCAAGTTTTAGTAGAGGCGGATGGCGATGTACGAATTCTGGATGTGACGGATTTTAATGATCTCGGTTTTGATTTCTGGTATTCGGCTATTGATGCTGCTACTTCAACCTATGGAGATTGGGAGCCAGCTATCTACCAAGGGCGTAAGGTAAATGCTGCTTTCGATTTGAGTTTGTCCTTTTTGCCTACAATAGAGACTTGTACACAAAAGGTAGATGATTTTATCACTGCCCGGGAAGTAGCCGATGCAGGTGCTGTACTTTTTAATGATGGAAAGATAGAAGAAGGCATCACAAAAATGACGGAAGCAGTTACTGCTTTTCCTAATGATGCTCAGTTACGCATTATGCGTGGGCAAGCTTATCTCAATAATAACCAGCTCGCCGAAGCTTGTGTCGATTTATCGCTAGCAAAGCGTATCGCACTTGTTAACTGGTATGATTCTGTGCTAACACTTATTTGTCGCTAGTTTATGGAAGTTGTTTATAAAAGCACATTGGAATTCTTAACTGTTCTAGAGGCACAGGCGGAAGAGGTAGTAGCTTACTTCTTACTTCCTGAAGTTGATTTAGCGAAGACCTATGCGCCAGGAAAATGGACAGTGCGCCAATTGCTGCACCATATGGCAGATGCCGAGACTGTTTTGTATGAGCGTATTCGGCGGGGTATTGCTCGTCCGGGCCAAGTGGTATGGGGTTTTGATCCTGATTCCTGGGCGGATCAGCTGGGTTATGTTAACCGTGATTTAGGTATCCAGCAGGCGATTTATCATTCGGTGCGTCGAGGTGTTATAGATTTAGCAACGTCTCATTACGAGCTGGCAGGTACTCGGCAATATGTTCACAATGAGACAGGTTTACGTACCGTAAAGGAAGAGTTTGATAAAGTCGCCTGGCACAGCGAACATCATCTAAAGCAGATTCGCGCCGCGTTGAAAATATAAGAATAATGTCTACTCCTTTATTTCGACTTGCTAATACAGCGGATTTGCCAGCCATCACTGATATTTTGAATCAGTCGATCCTGTCGGGCGGTCAAAACGCTTACACTGAGCCGGTGGACCTCGCAGAAAGAACCACTTGGTTGGCAAAACACCCGCCAACAAAATGGCCGGTGTTTATGATAGAAGATAGCGGAACAGTGGTAGGGTGGTGCTGCTTTAGTGCTTACCGTCCTGAACGGAAATCGTTAGCGGGTTTGGTAGAGATTACTTATTACCTGGATAGTCTTTGGCAGGGTCGCGGATTGGGGAGTGCTACTGTAGATTTTTTACTGGAGGAGGCTCACAGGCGCGGTTTTCGTCATCTTTTTGCCGTTACGATGGATACCAATATTGCGAGTATTCGCTTATTAGAGAAAAAGGGGTTTGATCGCTGGGCACACCTGCCAGAGGTAGCAGAGATAAATGGACAAATATGTGGGCAGGTCTATTATGGGAGGAAACTATAAGGTTGCGTATTTATCCCTAACTTTGTAGCGCTAAAAAAATAGGGCATTTTCTGTTTTCTTTTCTTACAAAACCGAAGGGATCAATGCATAAGTTATTTACGCTCTTACTTGTACTTATTGGATGCAATGTTGTATTACATGCTCAGCAGCCTGCCGTACAACAAATTGGGGAAGATATTCAGCTTATTCGCCTCACCGACAATACTTTTATCCATCGTTCTTTCAAAGTTTTCGAAGGTTATGGAAGAATTGGTTCCAATGGGTTAATATATATGGTGGATAGTACTTGTGTTATTTTTGACACTCCCGTTACCACTAAAACGACTGTTCGCCTCCTTGATTATTTGACTAAAGAGCAAGGGTTTACTGTACAGGCAGTGGTGGTCAATCATTTTCATGAAGACTGTACTGCCGGCCTGGACAGTGTACAAGCCCGAGGTATTTTGACCTACGGCAGCAAAAAGACAGTAGCCTTGTGCGAAGCTGAAGGGACAACTGCACCACAAAAGAAATTTGGTCGGAAGAAGGTCATTAAGTTAGGCGATCAGCAAATCGTCAATTACGCACCAGGCCCCGGGCATACCGTCGATAATATTGTTAGTTATTTACCTACGGAAGGAGTACTTTTTGGTGGATGCTTGATAAAATCACTTGGTGCAGGCCGTGGCAATACAAACGATGCTGTTGTAAGCAAATGGTCGGATACGGTGGAAAGAGTGCAAAAGAAATTCCCCGAAGCAATCCATATTATTCCAGGACATGGCCATGCTGGTGGGCCTGAGTTACTAGAATTTACTGTAGAATTATTTGCAGAAGATCGTTTGAAAAAATAACCTCTTTCTAGAATTAAGGGAGTTCCCAAAAAATCTATCCCCTTTGCGTAGATTTTCAATTTCCTCATCCCTAAAATAATACCATGAAAAATCTATTGAGCCTTTTTGGGCTATTACTTTTGTTGAATACGCAGGTTGAAGCTCAGGATCACGAGGTGATTTTTTCGGATTTGGAGGGGCAAGATTTATTGGACGCAGTAATCGATAATTTCACACCAGGTTCGGTGCAGAGTTATGGTGCTGCTCGCGATATTCTTTTCGGGAGTATTGACAAGGTAAACGACAGTTTATATTGTGTCTATACTGACTGGCCGGTCTATATTACGCCTGGTGCAGACCCTACGGTGGCGGCCTATCAAGATGGGCAAGGCATTAATACAGAGCATAGCTGGCCCCAATCGTACGGCGCAGCATCTGAACCTGCTAAATCAGATATGCATCACCTTTTTCCCACCAGAGTTGATGTTAATCAAGATAGAGGAAACCTCCCTTTCGGAGAAGTTTCTGATGCCCTGACAGATAGTTGGTATTACCTCAATCAGGAAGTCAATAATCCACCCGCTACCAACAGAGATGCCTATAGTGAATATCGCCAGAATATAGCTTTTGAGCCTCGTGAATCTTTCAAGGGGAATATTGCAAGAGCTCTGATGTACTTCTACACTATCTATCGGGATGAAGCCAATGCCAATGCCCCTGATTTTTTCAATAGCCAACGGGCAACGCTCTGTCAGTGGCACGAACAAGACCCTGTGGATGCAGAAGAATGGGCCCGCACTTTCGCGATTGCCCAGCACCAAGACGGCAAGCCCAATCCTTTTGTTGTCGATTGTACCTTGCCTTCGCGGTTGTACTGCGAGGAGATACCTGATGCAAATTGCATTGTGAATACCCGTGAGGTAGTGATTGGTGATTTGTCAGCAACCTTTTTCCCTAACCCCACTCATGGTAATGGACAGTTGCGTTTGCAGGTCGCCGAGGCAGGGTTGTTGCAGGTACGGTATTACGATCCATTGGGCCGTATATTCCAACAGCAGGAAATGGAAGTAGGCAGTGGAGAAGTTAGTTTGCCTCTAAGCTTACCGGGCAACGGTTTTTGGTTTTGTGAACTCCGGCAGGTAACAGAGCAAGGGTTGTATCAGCAACGACTACCAATCGTAGTGTTACCTTAATTCATTGACTTTGTCGTTAATCTATTTGTGCTGATCGATTTATGAAGGTGAGTGTCGGGCTGTTTTCCTTATCTTTAGTGGGTAAGAGCATGATCAGCGACGCTAAATATGCTCTAAGAGAAATTGATAACCTGTTTAAATTCACCTAGCAAAACACTAACATGAGAATCTTTGATCGATTAGGACGTGGTTGGACATTAGGGCTTAAGAGCCTGGAAGTAATTGGTGCCCACCCCAAGTTATTACTCTTTCCGGTGCTTTCCGGTGCGGCCTTACTTGCGGTACTACTTTCTTTTGGTGGCGCATTTCTAGGTCTCGCTGCGTTTGACTTCGAAGCGATGGAGGCCATATTTAATCGAATGGACCAAGTGGGAGAAGTTGTCTTTTGGATTGTTGCTTTCGTGTTTTACCTTGTTACTTATTTTGTAATCGTCTTCTTCAACGTTGCTTTGGTATTCAACGTGCGGCGCATTTTTGCTGGCGAAGAACCGAGTATTCGTGACGGTATATCGTTTAGTGCTTCTCGCGCGCCACAGATTCTGGCTTGGGCGGCATTGGCTGCTACGGTGGGCCTGATACTACAAGCTATTGAAGAGCGGATAGGTAGCTTTGCCTCTAGTATATTAGGCTTTGCCTGGTCATTGGCTACTTATTTTGTAATTCCGACCCTGGCTGCGGAAGATATTGGTCCGGTAGAAGCACTGAAAAGGTCATCTCGGACGATCCGCGAGCGTTGGGGTGAGTCCATTGGCGCTGGTTTTAGCCTAGGACTTTTCGTTTTGCTGGGCATTGTAATTGCTATCATTACCGGATTCTTGCTAGGTTTTGTAATACATCCTGGGGTAGGTGTTTTTGCTGGTATCCTTACCTTCATACTCACGCTGGTGGTAAATGGTGCAGCGCGCAACGTATTCCTTACTGCTGCCTACGAACACACCCACGGCAATACCCCGGAAGCCTTTGATGGCGACACGCTGGATGGTATTTTTATGGCAAAGAAGTAAGGGCGTTCGTAATAAACATGATCATCCCGAATTTTGATTGTCATCAAA
>NZ_JBOEFX010000016.1:64814-78351 GCF_050633125.1 Lewinella sp. | reverse complement strand
TCGTACAAAAAGTCAGATAAATCATTCTTTTCAGCTGTTTAATGACCCTTTTTAGGGTTGTACATGACGACTATTTGAATAAAGATGGCAATGATAATCAAAGCGTATATCTCTAAATGGG
Organism: Lewinella sp.; assembly: GCF_050633125.1. Lineage (NCBI taxonomy): Bacteria > Pseudomonadati > Bacteroidota > Saprospiria > Saprospirales > Lewinellaceae > Lewinella > Lewinella sp. The sequence continues at coordinate 78,230 of NZ_JBOEFX010000016.1, read as the reverse complement.
TGAATAAATCTACTGATGCTATAGCTCGTTTACTCTGAAATAATTCTCTTTTTCCTTCTTCTATCTGAATTTCTGAGAGGTCGTTAAGGTTGTCTTTGACCAAGGCGAGGTACTCGGAAAGCTTTGGACTTGGCAGTTCGATCTCGTTAAGTTCGTATTCTTTCAGGCTTGTAAGATTCTTTTTTAGCTGTTCAAAAATGACCTTTTCCTTTGGTGTTAGTTTTGTTACAGAGAATAAGCTTATCAATTCGTCAATACGCGTATTGATGGTAATGTTTTTGTTTTCAAATTGCGAACGCTCGTATTTTATTTGAGCCAATTCTTTTTCCCAAGTCAGCTTAGATAAATCCAATAGGATGTCTTGCGCTAAAAGGCGGTCTGCATAGATCGTTTCTACGGAGTTTTTTACAATGTTGAAATTCTTTTTGTCGATTAGATTTGTTGCCAGAATAATGAAAAAAACGGATAAAATACCCAGTGTCCATTTGATCTTATTGTAAACAGTCATAGCTTAGTAATTTTGGTTTAAGCAAGATTTTGGCGTTGATTTACCGTGGTTTTATACCGACCTTAAAGTAGCTTGAGCAAAGCCTAAACCACTTAGTTATGGGGATGGCGCAGATTCTTTGGAGAAACAACTGAGCCCCTACCAAAGTTGGAGGCTCCTGCCTGTGCTTGAGGAATACCTAATGTGTCAGGTAAAGAAGTACAATGATCTTTATTGCAAAATAGATAGAACAAATGAAGACAACGATCATCTGGATGCTACTCCTTGTAGCAATCGGGCCGCTTAATGGTCAATCAGATACCGCGGGGGCGAAGCATACTGTATATGGTGGCTTTGCGCGACAAGGCATATTGTATGTGAAGTATGAACGGTCTGTTTTTGATAAAAACTGGGGGAGAACAATCGCAAACATTGGTTATGGAGGTGTACCGGGCGAGCACGAATATGGTACGCCTCGAACCAATAAAATCATGCCCCAGATCGGGCAGTTAATCGGGCGTAAAAATATTCTTGTAGAGCTAGGTGTAGAGGCATCGATCAATTTTTTCGGCAAGATTAGCTATACAGATATTAATGGAGTACTAGGGATTCGCTATCAGTCAAACGAGGGGATATTGTTTCAGTTAGGATATAATCCTAAGCTTTATTATACCTATGAAAACGATATAGATCTACCGTTTTATCTGGGGATGGGCATGACTTTTTAGGGAGGCCCGCGTAAGCGATGTGGAAGGGTGGCTGCTATCAGCAGGCCAGACAGCGATCCGATTTAATCGGGAGAGCTGGCCGAACGAATAGTGAGCCCTGTAACGTAGCGCCGCCGCCGCTTCGGCGGAGGTACGCCCAAAGTGTCAGTATTGATACGATTTAGACTAGAAGAGAGTGTTCAAAATAGTGTGTCTCGCGCAGAGCCGCAGAGCCGCAGAGTTTTTTTATTGCTGGTTATCAAGTAGATACATTTCGGCAATTATTCATCAGAAACACATTAATGAACAGTCTCGACTAGAGCGACTCTTGGAATATTTTTTCTTTTTATCTTTAAAGAATATAAAATTCGCAATCACCTATCCCTTTTATCTTTTCATCACAGGAAAAAATTACCACAATGAGGACGATAGGCACATTATTTGTTTTTTTAGGAATGTTCATCAGCATGATGGCCCAACAATCCGTGAATATGTCTTTGTTGGGGCAATGGGACGATAACACGCTACCTGTTTTCGATGGAGTGCAGTACAATGATATATGGGGGTATGCGGTGGCAGGGAGGGAGTTTGCCATTATAGGTTCACGGCAAAAGGTGCATTTTTTGGAAATTACAGACCCTAATAACATTGTAGAAGTAGCAGCCATAGCAGGTGGGAGTAGCTCTACCTGGCGAGATATAAAGACCTATGGTACCTACGCTTATGGCGTAACGGAAGCTGCTGAAGGGATGACGATATTTGACCTGGGTAATATCACAGGCGTCGGCGCCAACCGGGTGACGCTGGTAGAGCAGCAGGATGATTTTTTCACAAGAGCCCACAATGTATTTATCGATGAAGGGGAGGGGATTCTTTATGTTGTAGGAGGGAACTCTGATGATGATTTACTCGTCTACGATTTGAATGCCGATCCATCGAGTCCGACATTGATTGCTAATCTGGATTTGGCAGCTGAATATATACACGATCTCTACGTAGATAATAATGTTGCTTATTGTTCCCATCTTGGGAATGGGCTACACATTTATGATATGTCTCCTGTCACAGACCCTCCCTCGGGAGAAGAACCAGGTACGCCCATTGAACTAGGAGTATTGACAGATTATCCTTTTCAAGTTTTTAACCATAGTAGTTGGGTGAGCGGCAATACGCTGGTATATGCCGACGAAAAACATGGTAGTCCATTGGGGATCGTGGATATTAGTGACTTGGAGGACCTGGAACCAACCAGTCATTTTTATTCTAATTTATTAAATGTTGCCAACCCTTACAGTACGACATCTCCCCGGGGCCCAATCCCTCATAACCCTTTTATTGTAGGTGATTTGTGTATCGCGTCCTATTATCATGATGGTATCTCTGTTTTTGATATCAGCAACCCCGAAAACGTGGTTCAGGTGGGCTATTACGATACAGATTTGGTAAGCACCAACTACAATGGCTATAAGGGATGCTGGGGTGTTTATCCGTTTTTGCCGTCGGGCAGAATTATTGGGACAGACGTGTTAAATGGGCTATTTGTATTGGAATACAATACTGCTCTTCCAGTAGAGTGGGCTACCTTTACGGCTCAGAATGAAGCCGACCGGATACGCCTGGATTGGTCGACGACGAAGGAGGAAAATAATGCTGGTTTTACTGTGCAACGCGCAGAAGGCAAGGATTGGGTGGACTTCGGGCAGGTATTGCCAGAAGCAAAACAAACCTATCGGAGCTACGACGATGCGCCCCGTACGGGATGGAATACTTATCGAATACTACAGGAAGACTATGACGGGAGTCGTTCTTACTCGCGGCTGGCTACCGTTTTTTGGGGCGAATCATCAGCCGAATGGTCGGTATATCCCAATCCTGCCCGATCAGGGTCAAGCTTAAATCTCCGAAATGTAGTTGAGGTAGACGGTTTATGGCAACTGCATAATGCACAAGGGCAGATCGTGTTTCGTATGCAGGCGGAGTTGTCTGCGGGAGAGATAAACCTGCAGTTACCAACTTTAGCTAAAGGAACCTACTGGCTGGAGGAAGTTGCTACGGGTGCGGTGCAGACCTTGGTGGTGGAGTAGGGTTGTTGTCGGCTTGTGGTCGACCTCTGTTTGTGTAAAAGCATGAATGTATTTATACGAATAGGGCAGAAATCAGTTCGCGTGGCGTATCCGGAAGCACTGCGCATTCCGATCTTCCAGTGGAAGTGAGTACAAGTGGTGGGCACTGCTCCGTTGGATCGGGTTTCAAACCTGATCCAACGGAGCAGTAGACAGCCTGGTGCCAAGAAATGATGGCATGTCTCCTAGCTTAATAGAGATTTAACCCTCACCAATAGGCCAAAAGGAGCGAAAAACTTACCTTGACAGAAAAAAGAATGAGAAGCTATTTACTCTTGTTAAGTATTGTAATAGTCTTGCCGTTGGCGGCGCAAAACTCGCTATTGCAATCTGGCCCGATGCTGGGCTATTCTGAGATGCGGGAAGTTGTACTATGGGTACAGACGACCGAGGCCGCCGAAGTGCAATTTGCCTATTGGACGGAGGGTAATAAGGCAGCACTGAGCTTGACGGACAAGATAACAACCACTAAGGCTGATGCTTTTACTGCCAAGCTAATTGCTGATATTGTAGAGCCTGGTACCAACTACATCTACGAACTGCGCCTGAATGGCAAGGCCGTTAAATTGCCTTACCCTACGCAGTTTCAAACCCAAGAGCTTTGGCAGTGGCGCACTGATCCGCCTGATTTTACGGTGGCCGTAGGGAGTTGTAGTTATATCAATGAACCGAAATACGACCGACCTGATAACGCTTACGGTGGGGATTATGACATCTTTAATCGCATCCATGAGCGCCAGCCAGACGCGATGCTGTGGTTGGGAGATAATACCTATTTGAGAGAAGTGGATTGGAATTCGCGCACTGGTATTATGAAACGTTATACCCATACCCGTTCTGTAAAAGAACTTCAGCCATTGCTGGCTAGTACGCACCATTATGCCATCTGGGATGATCATGATTATGGGCCTAATGATAGTGATCGTAGTTATATTCATAAGGATAAGACGCTTGAAGCTTTTCGCTTGTTTTGGGGCAACCCAAGTGTGGGTTTACCGGATGCACATGGTGGTATAACTACTGCATTTCAATGGGCTGATATGGACTTTTTCTTGATGGACAACCGCTATTTTCGTACACCGAACCACATGCAGAATGGCGAGCAGATTTACTTTGGTAAAATCCAACTGGAATGGCTTATTGATGCCTTGGTGGCCAGCAGTGCCCCTTTTAAATTTGTGGCTACTGGCGGGCAGATTTTGAATACAGAACCTGTTTATGAGAATTATATTAGGTTGGCACCAGAAGAGCGGTCTTACTTGCTGTCGCGAATTGAAGAAGAAAACATTAAAGGCGTGATCTTTCTTACAGGCGACCGGCACCATACCGAACTCAGCTCTTATGTGAACGCAAAAGGCAATGCGGTCTACGATTTGACGGCTTCGCCACTTACCTCTGGTTCTGGTAGTAACCGTGATGGAGAACATAACCAGTTGCGTGATGAAGGCACCTTGGTGGTGGCGCGAAATTTTGGCTTGCTCAATTTTAGTGGCCCTTACGGAGAGCGCCAATTACAGATACAGATCTTTGATAAAGATGGCGAGCCGCTGTGGGAGCGGGTGATCCAGCAGGCAAAGTAGCTTAACTTTGGCGTAGTCATTCCGTCGGAGCAATCCGAGCGTTAGAATGTTGCACTTTGGGCAGGACTAAACATCAAAAAAAACAATTATGCGATATCTTAACCTTCTTGGCTTGCTTCTTTTACTGGTAGCTTGTAGTTCAAATACGGAAGATACTTCTAGTATAGAAGCCGCTGAACCTGTGATTATAGACACGGCGCGTTGGGTTGTGGAGCAGGCTATCATTCAGCACGGGGGGAGTGAATTGGATAGGAGTTTGGTTCACTTCTTTTTTCGCGAAAGGGTCTATACTGCAGCACGAGTAGGAAATGAATTTTTATACGAAAGGAGCTATATCGACAAAGAAGGACAGGATATCAAAGATGCCCTAAGTTCACAGACTTTTACACGGACGATTAACGGAGAGCCTGCTGAGCTAACAGCGAAAGACAGTTCGGCTTATGCGAATTCTCTAAACTCAGTCATGTATTTCGCCTTTTTGCCCTATTTTTTGACAGATCCGGCTGTGAACATGGAGTATCAGGGAGTTACGGAAGTTTTTGGTCGCCCACATCACGAGCTGAAGGTAACCTTTGGAGAAGAAGGAGGCGGGAAAGACTTTGAGGATGAATATGCTTACTGGTTCTCTATCGATGATTTCACACTGAATTACCTGGCTTACAATTTCTTGGTAAATGGCGGCGGTGCGCGGTTCCGTGAGGCCTATAACTCCCGCCGAGTAGAGGGCGTTATCTTTCAGGATTACATCAACTACAAGCCGGTGGATGAAGCCCGCCGGGATGTGTTGGCATTCGATGAACTCTTTACCGCTGGCCAAATGGACACCCTTTCAAGAATTGTATTGGAGGAGGTAGAAGTGGAGTAGTTTTCTTGTTGAAGAATATTTCCAAAGCACGAGAAGAGGTGTTCAGCGCAAAAAAGATGTTTTTGCGTTCATACGGGAGTAGTGCTATAGGATATTGTAGTTTGTACGCCTAAATTAGTCATTGACTCATTTTGATTAGCAGCATAAATAGCGTAGAAATGAAGCATTGTCCTTTCTTTATTGTTGGTCTGTTACTGTTGTTGAACACTAGCTGTTCTGAGCCGGAAGTAGATGATATTCAGTTGGCAAGCATACCAGAAACTCCGGAGTTGTTTGCTAGTGGCTTGGTATCTACAGGCTTGTATGAGCGGGATATTGCGATTCATCCTTCTGGTGAAGAGATCATTTATACCCTTGGTGATTACAAGCAAAGTAAGCGTTGCCTGGTAAGCATTCGAATGATAGAAGGGGATTGGCAGCCTGCTCAGGTGTTGAATATTTCAGGTCGGTACCAGGATATTGAACCTTTCTTTGCCAATGAAGGGCAGCGCTTGTTTTTTGCTTCCAATAGACCCTTGGAGAAAGATTCTGCTGCTACTGATTATAATATATGGTACAGCGACCGAGAAGGAGAAGCCTGGGGTGAGCCCATACCCCTTAATGGAAACATCAATACAGCTGGAGATGAATTTTATCCTTCTGTTGCAAAGAACGGTAATCTGTATTTTACAGCCACTAAAGAAGAGGGCATTGGCAGAGAAGATATTTATATCGCTAGGTTCGTTGATGGCAAATACCAAAGGGCAGAAGTTTTAGACAGTACGATCAACTCTCTTTACTACGAATTCAATGCCTATGTGAGCCCCGACGAAGATATGTTGATTTTTAGCTCCTATGGCCGACCGGATGATCTTGGTGGTGGCGACTTGTATATTGCCAGAAAGAATACAGCCGGAGCATGGTTGCCCGCTAAAAATATGGGCCCGTCGATCAATTCTGAAAAACTTGATTATTGCCCATTCGTAGATATAGCCAGGAATACCTTCTACTTCACGAGCGAACGTATGACAAGGAGTGATACGCTGCGTATTCGGAATATCAATACTTTACAGAAAATGGCGAACACCCCCGGCAACGGAATGGGCGATATTTATAGGGTCGTTAATACAGGTATCTAACCCTTTATAAAGTCGGAATGCGGAATTGAGAAGTCGGAAGTAAAATTGGCTTGTCTCTCTTTTTAAGATGACCAGAACCATCTAACAATCAACTACTACCCATCAACCAAAAGACTTACTCTTTCCTCGCCGCTGCTAGCGGATCATCGGTTTTTAAAACCTTTAGCGCCTCTAGGACCATATCGTCGTCCTTGTTCCAGACGGCAAAGAAACCTTCGTTACCATATAGCTGGCGTGCGATCCGAGCCTTGAGGAAGCGATTAAGCTCTTTTAGTACTCGGTTGTTGGTCGGAATAGCGGATTCTTCGCCTTGTTCACGCGCATATTGGACATATTCCTGGAAGACGTTGTTAGGAACCTGGTAGCTGCTTACAAAGTCGTTTAGTTGATAGCGATCGGCTAAGCCTGCTTCTTGTTCAACGAAGCGGAACACAAAGCCTGCGGTATACTGCCTCCAGCGGAGATAGTCCTCCCTTAAGATGAAGGTATCAAGCGGAACGAAAACATCGGGTGTAATGCCACCGCCACCGTAAACAACATAACCGTTGTCGGTGAAGAATTTAGTTGTATCAGCGATCTCAATATTTCCTTTTTCGGATAATTCGCCGTTCATAAAACGATCTTCCATGTCCCGGTCGTAGGCTGCGGCACTTTCGTGCTCATAATCTTTTTGGATGCACCTGCCAGAAGGGGTATAGTACCGAGCAACGGTAAGCCGCAAAGCAGAGCCGTCGCGTAAAGGGTATTGTTCCTGAACGAGGCCTTTACCAAAAGAGCGGCGACCCACCAGTACTCCACGGTCGTGGTCCTGGACAGCTCCCGCCATAATTTCACTGGCCGAGGCTGAGCCTTCGTCAATCAAAACAACCACTTTGCCAATGTTATAGAAAGGTCGACCATTGGTAGTGTATTCGGTTCTTTTTACGGTACGTCCTTCGGTGTATACCAGGAGCTTCCCTTTTTCAGGGAACAGCTGGCTCAACATGTTGGTCGCTTGCGTCAAATAACCACCAGGATTGTGTCGAAGGTCGATAACCAAGTCGACCATCTCGTTCTTTTCCACCAGCTTTTCCAAAGACTGGACAAATTCATCGTAGGTAGTTGCACTGAAACGATTGACTTTAATGAAGCCGGTTTTTTCATCCAGCATTATGGCAACGTCTACGCTATGTACAGGTATTTTGTCTCGTGTGATATTGAAACTGAGCAATTCTTTTTGTCCAGCTCGTTTGATACCTACATTGACTTCGGTGCCTTTTTCTCCGCGAAGGAGCGAAAATATATCTTGCGTAGCGAGTTCCACTCCGGCTACAATAGAATCTTCGATGGTAACGATTTTATCGCCGGCCTGTATGCCAACAGCTTCTGATGGTCCTCCTGCTAATGGCGTGACGACCACAATAGTGTCGTCCAGGATCATGAATTCTACACCAATGCCATCGAAGTTACCTTCCAACTGCTCGTTGATAGCAATTAAATCTTCAGAAGAGATATAATTGGAGTGAGGATCAAGCTCTTTGATAACTGCATCAATAGCTTTGCGGGTAATAGCGTCTTTATCTGCTTCCTCCACATATTTTGCATCGATATAACGGAGCAACTCTTCTACCTTGCCTTGCCCTCCTAAATTACGTTGAAGTTTGGCTAGTTCGACACTACCCTGACTGGCAGCGCTAGCGGCCTGGTAGCGCAAACCGATAAACATACCTAGTGCTAATACACCTGCCAATAAAAGAGGTAACCAGATGCTGACTTTGCGAAAAAAGGAATTGTCCTGTGGATGCATACATGAAAATTAAGTCGCCCGCTTATCACGTTATCGAGCAAGTAATGTAATTTATACAAAAAATTACGAATATTGTTTCTCCTAAAGACTTAAGAACATAGCCTTTCTAAAGAAGAACTTACTTTATAATGAGCAAAGAAAAGGAAATTGACGATCTGGACCGCAAAATTCTCTCCTTGTTGATGCAGAATTCCAAAAAACCTTACACTGAAATTGCCAAAGAGCTCTATGTCTCGGGTGGAACCATTCATGTAAGGATGAAAAAATTAGAGGATGCTGGTATCGTTCGAGGTTATAACCTGACCGTTAATTACGAACAACTAGGCTATGATGTAGTTGCCTTTCTAGGCGTATACCTTGATAAAAGTTCCCTGTATGACCAGGTCGCAAAAGAGCTTGCTCGAATTCCTGAAGTAGTGAGCGCGCATTATACCACTGGTGTCTATAGTATCTTTGTAAAGATCGTTTGCCGAGATACAGGCCATTTGCGGGATGTTCTACATGACAAGGTGCAGCCTATTCAGGGCATCCAGCGTACGGAGACGTTTATTTCACTGGATGAAAGTATCGATCGCCCTTTGGATATTGTAGGGGACGGAGGGTAGAAAAATGTCATTAATCACCAACGAATTTCACGGCCACTCCTGAGATGTCTACTCTGGGGGAGTAGGATGCCATTTTGTCGAGTTTTAAGAGGATAACTGCGTCAGCACCAATTTCAGTAACGCGTTTCTTAAGATAGTTGATGGCACTTTTATCGTCTGCGCCATTTGCTGTTACCGTACCGATTACCAGATATGCTTTGTCTGGGGTCGTCAGGTAGAGCTCGATGTCTGTCGCTTGGGTAGGAGGATAAACCTGTGCTCCGGTTTCGAGATAACAGGTATAAAGATTGCAGGCAGAAAACAGGAAAGGAAGCAGGAAAAGTGATCCCAGTGATAGGATTTTTGCTGGAAAGGTGGAAGTGTTTTTCACAAGTTTGGCTTTAGTCATTATATTTTACAGCTGTTGCAGTAGCCTTGAGGCCGGTAATCCAGAAGCCCATGCCGAAATTCAAACGGAGGTTTACGATTGCATCTGCGCCTATTTTTGCGGCTTCTTCCCTCAGTATGCGTATGGGTACTTCTGCGTCCTGCCCCGCATCGCACATGGCCACCAGTTCTGCAATTATTTCGTAAGATTTTGGAGCTTTAGGGGTAGCATAAACAGCTACCTTCTCCGGCGACACTGCTGGGTAGGTGCTGCCTTTAACCAACGGACTGGAGAGTACACTGTGGGTTTGGCAGCTGGTTAGAAGTAAAAGCCCCAAAAGGCAGAGAGGAACTAAATATCTTTTATTCACAGGTTTCCTTATTTTTGCACCCCCAAAGTAATAAAAATGATCAAGATAACCGTTGTTGACCGAGCTGATCAAGAGCATATTTTAGAAGCCCCTACCGACATGAACATGAATCTCATGGAATTGTGTAAGGCTTATGAACTACCCGTAAAGGGAACTTGTGGAGGGATGGCACTCTGTTCTACTTGCCATTGTTACGTTTTAACGGATCATGAACTTCATACAATGTCGGAAGACGAAGAAGATATGCTGGATCAGGCCTTCTTCGTAGAGGATAACTCGCGCCTGGGGTGCCAACTTAAATTGGTCGATGAGATGGATGGCCTCAAGGTCAAGCTGGCGCCTGAAGACGAGGAGGTTTAAGTCGGCGTTGCCTTGTGGTGGTGCTCGTTTCACTCGCGGTTAGTGTTCATCCTGATACTCGGGTTCACGGTGCGTACTCGGCTTCGCCTCGCGTTAGTGCTCGCTGCGCTCGCGGTTTAAACGGGATTACCAGAGACTATTTGTTGAAGTTGAGTGCCTCACCTGTGAGCGCGGCGAGCACCACCATTCGCGCAGCTAATCCCCCGCGAGCGTAGCGAGCACTCCCGTGAATTCCGATACATCGGAATGAGCACTACCACGACTCCGGCTTTCCGGGGGAGTACCGCAGCCAATACGACATTCTCCCAAATAGCATTCGCAATCGAATAAAATAAGTAGTAGTTTCGTCGCCGGAATTTTCAACATCCTACTTCAAAGCCATGAATAATAGCAGCTTACTTCTTTTGCTCTGCATTTTGAGCACACAATTGTTATTTGCCCAAAATGCGGATACTTACCACCGGGCCAGGGTACGCCTTGAAGGGCATACTATCCAAGAGTTGAGTGCGCTAGGGGTGGAAACCGACCATGGCGAATACGTCCCTCATCGGCATCTTACCAATGATTTTTCCAGCACGGATTTAAATAGGTTAGCAGAAGCGGGGTTCATCTACGAAGTACTCATTCGGGATGTGCAGGACTTTTACAGCGACCCTGTTCGTCGGCAGGCTTATCAGGATAACGCTCGCAGTGGAGGGCTTAGTTGCCCAGATATTTCCAATAGCTCCGTAACAGAATACCCCATTCCAAGTAATTTTCGCTTAGGGGATATGGCAGGATTCTACCGCTACCAAGAGATGTTGGACATCCTGGACTCGATGCGCTTGCTTTACCCTAACCTGATCACTTCCCGACGAATTGTTTCGCCATCAATTGTTTCTCATCAAGGGCGGCCGATCTACTGGATGCGTATCAGTGACAACCCAGACACGGATGAATCTGTAGAGCCTGAAGTACTGTACACGGCACTGCATCATGCCCGAGAGCCTAATAGCTTGACGCAGATGGTCTTTTATATGTGGTATCTGTTGGAAAATTACGAGAGTGACCCAGAAGTACGTTACCTCGTTGACAATACGGAGTTGTATTTTTTGCCTTGTATCAACCCAGATGGTTATATTTTTAATGAAACCACTGAGCCTGATGGAGGTGGGATGTGGCGAAAGAATTTCCGCGATAATGGCGATGGCTCTACCGGAGTGGACCTCAATCGAAATTATGGCTTTCAGTGGGGATTCGATGATGAAGGATCGTCTCCAAATCCTAGTTCTTCTACTTATCGGGGTACGGAAGCATTTTCAGAACCAGAGACACAGGCTGTTAGAGCATTTTGCCAAGCGCATGAATTTATCGTAGCGCTTAATTATCATACCTATGGGGATCTACTAATTTACCCCTGGGGGTACAGTGATTCACCTACTACTGATGCGCCAACCTTTAATGCTTTAGCCAAAGTTATGACCCTGCAAAACGATTACCTTAGTGGCACGGGCTCTGAAACTGTTGGGTACGTGGTTAATGGCGATTCTGATGATTGGATGTACGGAGAAACCACAGAGAAGCCTCGTATCTTTTCGATGACACCGGAGATCGGTGAGGAGGGGCCTGACGGTGGTTTTTGGCCTGTGCGCGAAGCTATAATTCCCAATTGTAGAGCATCGATGTGGATGAATCTCATGGCGGCAAATACACCTCATATAGCAGCTGTCGCTCAGGTTGATCCTACCCAGGTTGAAATTAAAGATGATTACCAGTTTTTGCGTTTTCAAGTACAACGATTTGGCCGTGAAAATGGCCCGCTAAGTGTTAATCTTACCAGTTTGCAAAATGATTTAATTCAGGTTATAGAAGAACCTATGAGTTTTAATCTGGCAGAGAATGATACTGCCTTAGATAGTTTTGCACTGGGCATTACTGGCGCTATAGCGCATGGTACGGAATTACAGTTTGAATTGACTATCGACAATGGTTCCTTTATACGCAGGGACACCGTGAGTAAAGTTTACGGTGGTTACTTAGATATAGAGGTGTATGAAGAAGATTTTCCTGACCTAGATCAATGGACAATAAATGAGGGCTGGGGCTTGACCGATGAAGATTTTATTTCTAGTCCTAATGCTTTAACTGATTCTCCCTATTCGGATTACCCAAACAACAGCTTCGCACAAATTACTTTGAATGAACCAATTCTCGTTGGAGAAGCCGAAGAATACCGCCTGAACTTTTGGGCGAAGTGGGATATTGAACCTTTTTATGACTGGGCACAACTCCAGTTTCAAGTTAATGAAGGGGAGTGGATTCCGGCTTGCGGGCGTTATACTGTCACTGGATCAGAGGTCCAAGCTACAGATGAACCTATCTGGGAAGGGCAGCAAAACGAATGGGTTGAAGAATCTGTAGATTTGACACCTTTTTTAATAAACGGAGACCAGCTGCGTTTACGTTTTTTGATGGTTAGCGATACCTATATTAATCCAGATGGGTTTTATATGGACGACCTTGTTTTTCAGGAGCGAAATATGAAGCCTGTAAGTACAGAAATGCCGCTAGGGGCAGAAGCGTTCTCTCTACAGGTTGTTCCAAACCCTAATTTCGGACGCACGCAATTACAGTTTCGTCTTCCTCGTCCGGTTGCCGCAAAAGGGCAATGGCAACTTTTTCAGGCTGGTGGACAGCTGCTACAAACTGGTGTACTTTCTTTAACAGCTGGTTATGTAGAGGTAGATTTAGATATGGAACAATTGCCTGCGGGAATTTATTGGCTAAAAGCCCAAGTAGGGGAGTACCTTATTCCAACGCGTAAAATTGTAGTAGTCAAATAAAATAATTGTATTTTTTATTTTGGACAACGGTCTGTCTAGTAGTGGTTTAAAGTCTTCTTTGTTGATTTGGATCAGTTAGGGTAGAAGGTTTTTTCACAAGGGGCTTGTGCGGTAATTAAAATCCCCTTATATTTGCAAACCCACAGAGGAACAGCAGGCTTGTAAATGTACAAAAACTGCGCTTTGTAGGTCTAATATCGCGGAGTGGAGCAGTTGGTAGCTCGTC
>NZ_JBOEFX010000016.1:34422-64790 GCF_050633125.1 Lewinella sp. | reverse complement strand
TCGTCGGGCTCATAACCCGAAGGTCGCAGGTTCAAGTCCTGCCTCCGCTACAGAATCAGAAGCCTGATAATCGTTAGATTATCGGGCTTTTGTGTTTTTGATATTGTCCTTTTATTGAGGTTTCTTCAATAAAAGGAAGCCTACAGGGATTTTTTTTAACCTCATCATGGTTAGTGAAAATAAGGCAATAGAGATTGTTTAACCTTATTAGAGTGAACCCCTAACCACTTCGTAAAATGCCCCGGAAAATATTCATAAGCGACATTCACGGTTGTTTAAATACTTTTAATGAACTGCTCGATAAGTTGTCATTAAAAAAGGGCGACCATCTTATTTTACTGGGCGACTATATTGACCGAGGACCACATTCAAAAGGCGTCATTGATAGGATTGGCGAGCTTAGAAGTGCCGAATTTGCACTGACGATATTGCGGGGTAATCACGAGCAGATGTTGATTCATGATTATCTGTCAGAGACAATCAAAGGTTGGAAGGATATGGCAGACGAAGCCTTGAAGAGAAGCTTTGGCATAGAACGTTTAGAAGAATTACCTACGCCGTACTTTGATTTCTGCAACGAATTGCCTTTCTACAAGGAAGCGCATGGTTTTATTGCGGTACATGCCGGGTTAGATTTTAGCAATGAAAATCCGTTTCACTCTAAGGAGAATTTGATCTGGATCAGAGACTGGTATAAGAATATTGATTATCAGTGGTTGGGTAAAAGGGTAATCATTCACGGGCATACTCCGCAAACCAGGAAAGAAATCGAAAGGCAACTTGAGGAGTTAGAAGAAAAGCAAATCATCAATATTGATGGGGGAGCATTTCTAGCAGAACAAAAACAAAATGGCTTGGGCCAGCTTTGTGCATTCGATTGGACAAATAGAAAATTGTACTTTCAGGAAAATATTGAAGAAAGTAATAAATATTAACCTTCTTGAATTGTTATTGTAATCAACCCACTTGCTCCTTTTGTTTATTCTTCAAAAAATGTCTATTTTCATAAAATAGCCCGAACAATGCTGGGCACCCAAAATCAACTAAAATGGCAAAGAAATTATATCAGGAAAAACAGCAATTCCATGATTGGTTTGTTATTGCTCTACTTTCCTTGGCTACAGTTGGCCTCCTTTATGGAGCAGCTTCTGTTTTTTGGCAGCCCGATGTTACCGTCGTTTATAGCATTGCCTGCCTGGTTCTGGCAGCGGGGATAGGGTACACTATCTGGTGGTTACTAACCAGCCTACGCTATAAACTTAAGATAACGGATAAAAAGATCAAATTTCAATTTAAAAGCATCACAGAGACGTCTAAGAAAATTGCATGGGACGACATTGAATCCTGTACTTTAGTCAAAACTCCAAACTCCGCCAAGTGGCAAAGGCCCAAAGCTACGCTCACCGATGAGCAATTCTATTCTCTAGATGGTCGTAATGGCCTGATGATTGAGACTAAAGATGGAGGTCTGTACTTTATTGGTTGCCAAAATATGGAAGAACTCCAAGCGGCTCTCAATAGTGAGGATAAAATTTGGGAGATAATTTCTTGATCTGATTTTCACTTTGTTTTAAGGTTTGCACTTTTGTTAGCCTTGGCCTTAAAAAAAACATAGCAGACATTTTTGTCCGAAAAGCATTTTCTCTTTACTTTTACGAAAATTTAGTACATGTTTTCAAAAGCGTGTGAATACGGTATAAGGGCGACTATTCATCTTGCTCGCTTGTCGGAGAAAGATCAGCGCAGTAGCTTGAAGGAAGTAGCCAAAGCAATTGATTCACCTGTAGCATTCACGGGGAAAATCTTACAATCATTAGCTCGAAACGGAATAATCCTTTCAATAAAGGGACCAACAGGGGGCTATGAAATTTCTAAATCCAAGCTTTCTACAATTACGCTAAGTGAAATTGTAGATGCCATTGATGGTGACAATATTTACAAAGGATGCGGTTTGGGGCTGAAGAATTGCAATGAATCCAAACCTTGTCCAATGCACTTCCAGTTCAAAGCAATTCGGGATGATCTGAAACAAATGCTTGAAGTAACGACAGTGCAAGGTTTAGCCAACGAACTCCACAGCGGGCTGGCTTTTTTGAAGAGGTAATTTAGGGGATTTACAAAACAATATACACAGCTCGCTACGCCCTTTGCGTAGATTTTTTATTTCTCATCCCTTGTTTGACAATAAATCAGACAAAAACATCCAATATAAATGAAGGATATAAAAGATATTTCAAACATAGAAGACATACGGATACTTGTAGATACATTTTACGAGAAAATTCGCCAAGACGATTTACTGGGGGAGGTTTTCAATAAGGTCATTCAAGACCGCTGGGGGGAACACCTAGAAAAGATGTACCGCTTTTGGCAAACAGTTCTTTTGAAGGAACACACCTATTATGGTAGCCCCTTTCCTCCTCATGCTCAGTTACCTGTAGAGGCCGCTCATTTTGATCGTTGGAAACAGTTGTTTTTTGAAACTGTAGATGAATACTTTTTGGGCGGAAAGGCAACGGAAGCCAAGTGGCGGGCAGAGAAAATGGCAGAAATGTTTCAGATGAAAATTAACTACTATCAAAATACCCAGGCGAAACCGCTTGCGTAAGAGCTTGTTAAGGCATTTTGCGAACAAGCTCTAAACAGAATATTTAAAACATTTACGGTTGCTTAATTATAGGATATTGGTTTTGTTACAACTAATATCCGTTCCCTCATGACCACCACTTAAAAAGAAAATTATCCTATGCAGATACGAATAAAGCAGCATCGCCTATTACAACCGATTTTCTATTTCTTGCCTGTTCTTCTAATTGGAATTTTGGGCAGCAGCAAGCATTCAAACGATGAAATTATTTTGATGGATTTGTTCCGAAAGGAAAAAAAGTTGAATTGCACCCTTGTGTCAATGAAAGATAGCATTTCTACGGAATGGGATAACATCAACAACCTATTAGAGACCTCTCTCCCTCAAGAAATGCCTCAGGAAGAACGAATGAATATGCTAAAAGTAAGGAATGCCAATCTTATTAGGATGTTCCAGTCTTTTGATGGCTTGGACGAAGCTGTGAAAGTGGCTTTAATGAAAACAGAAGAAATGGACAAGGAGATGACTAAACGGATCACTTCCTTGAAAAAAGAGGCTAACGAAATCGAGTCGCAGAAAAGAGCACTTTTTGAAAAAATAAGCCAAAGCGTAGGAGCAGAAGAAGTTGCCAGAATTAAGGACGCTAATGAAGTACTCCTTTCTCTGGATTGCGAGAAATTTTTTAATCCTATTTAACAATCTTTCAAATCAAATTATTGACCAATGAAGAAGATTTATTTGCTATTCGTTGTACCTCTACTCATGGTGAGTTCTTGCCAGCAGGACGATGACATTTTAGTAACTAGCAGCCCGGCCTCTGAGTTTTCTTATAAGATTCCACTGACTTGGAATCAATTGTTCTTGGAGGTCGAAAGATATAGCCCTGGCTATAAGCCGCCTGTTTCTGCTCGGAATTTTGCTCATATT
Source organism: Lewinella sp. (assembly GCF_050633125.1). NCBI lineage: Bacteria > Pseudomonadati > Bacteroidota > Saprospiria > Saprospirales > Lewinellaceae > Lewinella > Lewinella sp. The sequence continues at coordinate 61,276 of NZ_JBOEFX010000016.1, read as the reverse complement.
AACCTAATAGCTTACGAGGCTATTGTTCATGGTAGCAATGGAAAATATCAAAGTTTTTCCGGCCATTACTCCGGGTTGGCAATTGCTTTTCCTGAATATGGGGAAGAGTACAATTGGGAGATAAGCCTCAATGCTGCTTACGAGAAAGCATTTGAACTATATTTTCCAACGGCTCCGGCAGAACAACAATTTCAGATGTTGGATGTCAGCCATGCTTTGAGGTCAGAACTACAGTCATTAGTTGCGCCAGATGTTTATCAACGATCTGTTGAATATGGCCAATCTGTTGCTCAAGCAGTTTACGACTGGTCAGCAGCGGATTTCTGGGGGCATGAAGGTTATCTTTCCAATACGGACCCTGGCTATGTGGGGCCATCGGGGGTAGCTTTGTGGAAGCCGACCTATCCTGATTTTCAGCCAGCCTTGCTACCACATTGGGGCAAAGTCAGGACTTTTGCTGCTAATTCTAGTGATGTAGTGCCTCCCCCACCATCGTTCAGTACGGTTCCTGGCTCACAACTCTATGAGGAAGCGATGGAGACTCGCACCTTGGTAAACGAGATAAGAGCAGGCAACAATGAAGAAGATTATTGGATTGCCGAATTTTGGAGTGACGACTGTCCGATCCTTACCTTTACGCCGTCAGGAAGATGGGTTAGCATTACGAATCAACTCATTGCCATTGAACGACTGAATATGCTAGAAACGGTAACTGCTTATGCAAAAGTAGGGATGGCCTTATCAGATGCTGGAGTGAAATGCTGGGGTGAAAAATACCGCTACAATTGCTTACGGCCCATTGATTACATTCGTGAGTATATGGATGATCCTGATTGGAATACCGTGATGTGCCCCGACGGTTCAGGCGGGTTCTATACACCCAATTTCCCAACTTATCCTTCCGGGCATGCTACATTTAGTGGAGCAGCGTCAGTAGTTCTCGAGGATATCTTTGGAGAGAATTACATTTTTACGGACCGTAGCCATGAAGGACGAACGGAGTTTAAGAGTACCCCTAGAACATTCAATTCATTCAGGGAGATGGCATTAGAAAATGCGTATAGCCGTGTACCGCTCGGTGTGCATTTTATGTCGGATTCTGATGCGGGGAGTGATCTAGGCTTCACTATTGGTTCCAAGGTTGTAGAACTGCCTTGGAAATAGTTTGTATATGATATTCAAACTTTCTGAAATATTTATTTCGCAATCAGGGATATACAACTACTCAGTAGAGGTGTTGTATACCCTGAAATTGAATCCCGTTTTTATTGAAAAAATGACATGCCATTTTAAGCTGACTTGTCTTGAAAGCCAAGGAGTTGAGAGTAATTTGTGTTTTGCGAATAACAAAGAGGTCAGTGCTGACTATAGAATAACTTTTAGCAAAGCAGATGTCCTGAATAACATCTTTTTCCAACTTTCTGCTGAAGCGTTTAACCTTGAAAAAGAGGAAGTGGTTTTTAAGGAAGACTTTTTAGTTAATAATAAACTTGGTAAGAAATGATTGAAGAGAAAGGGAATGCTAAAGAACAAAAAAAGTACCTCCGTGAAATCATGCTCAAACAGCGGGATGGAATGCCCCGCAGTATACGAAATGCCCATTCTGAGAGGATATGCCAGCAATTGTGGGAGGCTATTTTGAACAATAAAGTACGGGTTGTTCACTGTTACTTGACAATGGGCTCGGAAATAAATGTCTTGCCACTATTGCAAAGAGCATTAGATGCCGGGTTGACTGTAGTCGTTCCTAAAACACTCAAAAAACGACAGATTCAAAATTTGATTTTGACCGACTTGAAAAACATGGAACCGGGTATATTCGGTACTTATCATCCTAAAAGTGCCCAAGAATATAGAGGTTGTTATGACCTTATTGTTGTAGCAGGCTTGGCGTTTGATAAAAAAGGATACCGGGTTGGATATGGCGGCGGTTATTATGACACCTTTCTTGCAGAGCACCTATCAGCAAAGAAGATTGGTATTTCCTTTCCCTTCCAAATGGTGGAGACCGTTCCAGTGGAAGAACATGATGTTAAACTGGATGAGGTGTTGTACTAGCATTAGAGAGATAAAGTGAGCGATGGTGTTTAGTCAAGGAATGAGCAGATGCTATTGTTTAAGGCCTGCCTTTTCTCTAAAAAGCGAATTTTTTTCGTTTATAAACGAAAAACGAATAGGTTGTTTGCTTGTTGGTACTTTCTTTATTCTCCTTACTAGAATAAAAATATTTTGTAATATATTGATTGTCAGGTGTTTGGTTGTTTGTGTAGGCGTGATGGCGCTTTGTGTAGGAAATTGGTCTGGTTTTTACATATAGTATAGTATACTGCAGAAGTGTAGTAATAAGAATAATTGCCTTTTTTATGCATGCATTGACATGCTTTGAGAAAACATAGAATCCAATCTATCCCAGTGTACTTTTCAGTTTTTGGGTTTAGTCCGCAAAGACTAAATCTCAATCCCGTTTGAAGTCAAAAGCTAATAAGATTAGCTAGTGAGGACACCGCAAAGTGTCCTCTTTTTTTTGCCCTCTACTCATCCTCTGTTTGTCCAAAGTTGAGCTGAAATCCGATACGTTGATAGGGTTCTTCGTCGTCGTAATCCTCCCATAGGGTGATTTCTTGCATAAATTCCTCGACGTGACGAATAAAATAAGGGTCTTTTAATTCTTCAGGACGATAGATCGCAATGATCTTTGGTGGTTTAGGTTCACCATAACCTTCGATGTGAGGATATTGTATGAGTACCATCACCTTACCATTAAACAGTTGTTGATAGACAAGGGAGCCGTTGTGCTTGATTAGATCACGCTGGATGGCATCGTTTACTCGCTGAGACATGCCTGATCGGACAGTGCCCAAGCTGAGGTCTATGGCTTCTAGGTTTTCGAGTTCTGAGCGGACTTCAACCTTAGCGTCCAATTCTACCTGCCCCATGATGTAATTGAGTTGATCCAGGATTTTTTGACTTAGTTCCTCTACCCATACTTTGCGATATGCAGTAGTGTTGGTTAATACTTCCTGGTAGCGGTCAACTTTCCGCTTGAGATTTTGCAATTCCGTATCCACTTCACTAGATTTCTATATAAAGCTCAATTTTAGACAGCTTCTATTTGACAATGCGCCGGTAACTTTGGCTTATCGTAGGGAAGTTAGTAAAAAGATGGGGATGTTTTTCGAAATGTTTCTTAATCCGGTAGCGTAGATTGTCAGTGTTTTCCAAGCCAATGGCAATGGCGACGTCTTTTTTTACCTTGTTTTTCTGGATCAAGAGTTTTTCGATACGATCGAGATCGATTAGAGCGTGCTCCTCGTCGATGTTCTTGGGCCCAGCATGAGGGGTTTCTCCTGCATTGTCTGTAGGTGCAGACCCGGAGGTGTTATTGTTTTGCGTAAAGCTTACTGGAACGATGGGTTGTTCACTGGTGATTTCTGTAGGTAAACAATGTTCGTCAATTCGTTTTTTATCCTGAATTCGAGCTCTCAATTGAGCATAATTAACAGTGTTTTTTAACTCCCGGATGTTACCTACCCAGTTGTAATTCAGCATAGCATTCAATGCTGCTGTGGTCAGAACTTTCTGTAGATCATCGACCTCAAAATAATGAGAAAGCAGGAGAGGGATATCATCCCGACGTGAACGAAGTGGCGGAAGCTCTATCACCATTGCTTTGAGGCGCTGAAATAAATCGGCTCGAAACCGGCCTTCTGCTACTGCTGCTGCTAAGTTACGGTGAGTAGCAGTAACAACTTGTACGTCAAGCTGAACATCCTGGTCTGAACCCACCGGACGGATTAGCTTTGTTTCCAGGAAGCGTAAAAGCTTGATTTGGATATTTTGGTCAATATCGCCAATCTCATCCAGCATGAGAATTCCTGTATTGGCTTGACTAAAGTAGCCTTCCATATCACGGGAGGCACCTGTAAAGGCACCCTTTTTATGGCCAAATAGTGTACTCTCGAGAAGTGTATCCTGTATTGCTGATAAGTTGACGGCCTGAAAGGGCTGCTTGCTACGAGCTCCGTGTGCGTGTAGATAACGTGCAGCGACCTCCTTGCCTGTCCCTGTTTCACCGGTAATCAGTACCGTAACATCAGGTTCTTCAGAAACCAGTTTTAGGATGCGCTTAATTTCTTTAATTTGGGTAGACTCCCCAATGAAGGGGTAAGCTTCGTTTTCCTGGGCTCGGCGGCGGTCTACTTCTGCCCTCAGTACCAGGTTCTCTTGTTTGAGTTTACTACCGTCAATTACAGCGGAAAACTGCTGCTCCCAATAGTCGTAATCAAAGTCATCTTTAACGAGAAAGTTACGTGCTCCCTGCTTCATTGCCTGGACAACGGTGTCTATAGACCGGTCAGCGGTGACAATAATGACGGGGATGTTTGGATAGCGCTGGGCTATCTGGGGAACAATATCTAACCCCTTCTTAGTTTCGGAATCATCCAAGACAAGATCCAGCAGGATTAAATCAAAATGACCTTCTCCGCTAAGTTTTTCAAAAAGTTGCTTTTCGTTGATGGCCCCGGAGAATAAAAACTGGCGCCGGAATGCATACCGAATTTGTTGGTGAAATTCGGCATCGTCATCAACGATAAGTATGTGATAATTTTTGGACGACATACTGTTTTTCAATCTGCTGGAGCTGTTCACGCATGTCGTTTAAGACTTGCAAAATCATTCCGTTTGCTAAAGGTTCTTGTTCTTTCCCTCCGGCCAACATCCAATGCTCCATTCCTTCCGTTAAGAGAGCAATTTGCTCTAAATTTCCTGCCAAAGGAGTGTATTCAAAAAGAGGGTAATAATTAATCCAACGATTACGCCATTCCCTCCATTTATTGGCTAACTGTGCTGGCGCTACCAGGTCAGCATAAATTTCAGAATAAGGCGTTTGCATTTTCTGTAATTCTCTGCTGGCCATCTGTACAACCAAGCGAATACGTGACAAGACAGCTACAACACTGTCGTCTCCATGACCCGCAAAAAAGCGCTTCAGCTTTTCACTGAGGTCAATGCCCGTAAAGTAAGGTAATTCTTCTGTGATATGTGCTTCCTGGGTTTGTTGCCACCAAGCTGCATCGTAATCTGCTAGCCGGAGTAAATCCAGGTGATTAACGTGATCAACTTGTTCATAGCTAGCCATCAGTAGACGAAGGTGCGGATATTGAGCAGCCAGAAAATGCTGCCATAAACAGCTCGAATCAAGATAAGCTCCACTACCCCAAGCAGGTAGTAATAACATTAACCCAAAGGCTTCGGGCAGCAGCTCCTGCCAACCGTCTTCGGTAGGGGTGATTTGGATGAGTCGAAAACCTACTGCTTCACAATAAGCTGTCAAAGCTTGAGGAGCAGGGCGTCCACCATCTACCAACAGCACGATCTTCATGAATGATAAGTTAATCCTGATATCTGTTCTAACAGTTCTTCAAACCTTTCACGAAGTTCCAGTAATGATACAGCATTACCTTTAGCCAGTACATTACGAAGTACATAGGCTGCGAGTAGTGCATACTGTTCCGCTGCTGGCGCCCCGTAGGAAGTTTCCAACTGGATGCCGCAATCGTCAAAGGTGAGTGTTCTGTTGTTGTTCCGTTCAAATATACGAATTTCATTAGCTAAATCCGAACCTTTCCGAATACGGCCAACAAAACTTAATAGGCGAAGGAATAGCATCCTGTTTTCCGGTAGACGCAGAAGGGCGTATAATTCCCCCGGTTCAAAGGTCATTTGAGGTAAGTATTGCCCCAGGCAATTGAAGAGGTCTTCTTTGAATTCAAAGATTCTCCGACGAAGAGCAAGCTGGTAAATGTCCCAGATATAGTCGAAATGGGCACTCTTAAGAAGTCGGCGCTCTGCATTAGCAATGGCCGAAACATCAAGAGGCTGTCCATCAAGGTTGAGTTGAGCAGAGAAGGTACCTGAAGTGCCTAGTAACCCTTTAGCATCACTGGTCAGGTAAATTGCATCAGCACCTTCGCCAAAGAGGAAACATCGGAGTCGTTCCTGCTGGCCTTCGGGGACTTGGTGGATTATTTGCTTAAGGTGTTCTTGTGAATAACCATGATAGCGATGGAGGAAAAGCATTACTTCTCCGTCCTGTTGGAGGTATTGCCTGATTAGGACAGCTAGGTTTTGTGTATCTCCTTCCTGTGATATCGGCCAGTCGCGGCAAACGACAAGGTCATTAGCATTGGCTGAACCGGCGACTTGCCAGATGCCCTCACCAATGCCCGCAGCTTTCCACGACCAAACGATAATGATTGTTCTTGTAATTCCCATAGTATGATTTCCTAGCAACGCAACAATTTACGACCCGAACATTACCTTCACAAGGTTGTGTTTTATTTCAATATCATCCTTGCGGTTTATCGCATCTTCAATAGCGGAGATGATTGATTCTACAGGCCTGAAATTAGTAAAGCGTCTATATGCGCTATAGCTTTCCTCTTCTGATAAACGTGTCCACCACTTTGTCCGACCTCGGCCGGTAGTAATGACGAGCATGAAGTTGTCACGTACTTGCCCATCTTCTTTGGTGGCAAATGGCATGATTTCTTCTTGAATAAATAGCCCGATATTTTCGTCTGTGAAATCGGGGTTGTCTGAGTATTTGGTAAGGAGTATTTTCTCAATAAATGAAAGATGGAGTACGAGAAAATGACTGCTTTTAATGATCCATTCTTTGTGACCTTCCCAATGGCCCAACCAGTCGTTGTTACCTGCTTCCAAATTGCTCTCGTCAAAAACGTGGAGCAGAAGTTGGTCGGCTAGTGTTTTACGCTTCTCCGGGTCGCCTAATCGGTAATAGACTCGGCTGTCAAAAATACAGATGCGGCTTGCTAATACCTCAAAAAACTCGGCCATACGAGCCTGGGCTTTGACAGAGAGTGGTTGATTAGGTACCAGTTCTGATTGGAAATATTTGACGTATATACCGTGGCTACGGTAGCGCAGTAGTTGCCGGTTATCGGAATCTCCCCCGTGGGCAATATGCAAATCCTGTACATTGAGAATTTCTGTGGTCTGCTCCTTTATGGGGAGTTGCCATACCGGGTAATATGTTAGGCAGTTTTCTTTCTCAGGTTGGTAAATAAACTTACCTACGACTGCATTGTCAACAAAAAGCCTGACGATGCCTGCCTCCTTACCCATCCATGCTTTAATCCAGCACTGGTAGGCGTCAACGATAGCATGGTCACCCGTTAAATCTGGACTTAACTGGCGATTAATGACCCTTAATACTCCCTTGGAGCGTACCTTGTCGAAAAGAAGTTCTTGTAACTTTTTGCCTTGAGCAAGTAAGCCTACAAATTTAAAACGCGCAAGGTTATCCCATACAAAATCAGTATCCTCGGGGCCGTGTACCCAGTGAATATCCGCAGCTTTCCAAATGTGGAAATACTTTTTCAGGTAACCTTCCTTTATGGAGAAACGGTCTCTAATTCCGGCCCATTCATCAGGAGCTTTAGCGTTGAATTCTACATCAGCGTGCATGTTATCAACGGGGCTGACCACGGGGATAATCCACGGGTAGAAAGCTTCGTCTCGTTCCGTATCTTCACTACGATCCCGTAATTCATTGCCATCACCATTTTGGACATGAAGGAAGAAGTTGTTAAAAAGCATACCTGCACAGAGCTTGTCCTGTGAGCTACCTCCTAACCGTGGTGCAAACGAATCTTCGTCCATGATGCCTTTACTCAAGTTAGCATGACGAGTTTCTGGTAAAAGTTGATCACTTTTTGTGTGGAAATTCACTAAGCCATTGAGCCAAATACCTACGGAATAGAGTGATCTATCGTTGGGTTGGTCTTTCCGTACAGGTTTTTCCTGGAAACTGATGCATAACTCCAAGCCTCCATTCTGCATTTGCCTAAGGGCATCGCCTTTGAAGTGCTTGACATTTCTAATCTTGTTTTCCAGAAGTGTAAAGAATGCATGACGGCCGACGACTTCGCCAGGGAAAAATAAATGGCAATTTGTTAGCGCTTCCTTTACTTTTACATAGTCCTCTCCGGGAGCAACAAAGTCACTCATTTCCTCCAATTCTGGATAGGTTTCTATACAAAGACATTCTTCTGGCGTAATGGGGTAGCCACTTTTACCAGTTGGGTAGGTTTTTATATCTGGGCGCTTGTATTTAAGGTCGACTTCTACAAAGATGCCGTCAACCAGCGGTTTTTTCTTTATGTTTTCGGGCTGCGCAGGATGAATATCACCGGGTTGTAAAGGCTCATAAACAATGACCCTAAATCGCAAGCGGTGAATATCTTCTGATTTTGCGATTGTTCCTAAATAAAGGGGGTTATTGATAAAGTCGTTCCATAATACATCAAAGGCAGTCGCAGATTCTCCACCAAAGTTATTGTCACGGGCGATACCACTCCAGAAGGCTCCTTTTTGCATTAGGAATTTTAGGAGCGGCTGAATTTCGCGCGCAAGCGGCCCTGAAAAATTGACCAAGTCGTAATCTGGATCGGCATTGCGAACAAAGGAACCTTTAACCCAAGGTTTTATGAGTTCAAATATGCGGTCTCGATCATAGCCTTCGGGTAAATAAGTGCTAACTAAGTCTTCTACTTCGGCTACTTCACCGCGATGAATTTTCTGAAAAGAGCGAATATTTTCTGCACGCTGTTTAAACCACCAGTTGAGGGCCACTAAGCTATGCGCACTAACATTGTGAGCAAAGGAATCAATCATGATGGCTGTGATGGCAGCTTTTAAGTAGGGTCTATAAACCTTACTGTGGATAACGTCGTCATTAAAACGAATACGCTTTTGGTAGAAACCAAGGTATTTTCGGTAGTATTCTTTGAATTGTAAATCTCTAAGGATTGGGTTCCTGTTGACGTGCTCGTAGAAATCTTCTTCCAGCGGCATGAGGATTGCCTTTGACTTCTCCGGGTTACGCCCCACTAAATCCCATTCCAAAACCTGTGTCTCGATCATCGCACTGGCTGAACGGATAAGTCCCCCCAAGGAGCGAGTACGTTTTAATAGATCATCTTTTTGGGAATATACAAAGTGCATAATCCCATCAAATTCCCCGAACATGATGAGGGGGATAGAAACGTAAAGGTCTTCTTCTATATTAAAAAATTCTTTTAAGATATGGTATTCTGCCTGTTGTCGGGTTGTAGGCTCTTTGGGGTTGTCTTCTTCCAGAATGGAAGCGAAGTAGGACTTTAGTGTTCCCATTCCTACTTTAGGAATATCAGCAAATCCGTATGAACCTGAGCTAAAGGCTTGGTAGAGCTGCGAACTTACTACAGCGGTATCACTATCCAGTGCTGTGTGGTCCAGATGGTCCCAGTGTTCATCAAGGTGAGGGATCTGTTCCTTAAGCGTTAGCTCACAGAGTAAATCTCGCTGCCGTTGAACGCCAGCATAAATCAGTGGTACATTGGAGTAGCGATCAATGAAAGTAGTCCGTTCACGAGGTAAGGCATTAATGAAGATAGTGAAGGGACCCTGAAAGATGAAGCCACTTGATATCATGTTCAGACGATATTGTAGCATATCGTAGAACTCATCAATCTGAGGGAAAGCGATGACCTCCCGCGGGGCCAACTGTTCAGGGCGAATAGTAGGCGCTTGAGTCATAAGGATGTATTTACTGATTCACACTATGGGGGGTAATAGCATACGAATGACATAACAAAGCATATCTATCCTGAGCAATGATGAGTGGTAATAAGGATCACTCTCGTTGCTCATAAATGTGTAGCCCAAAGCAAGTTTAGAAACGCTAAACTGCCTAGCTATTATGTATTCCAATTACTATCCCTACAAACAAATTTAAGTAATCTGTATGAGAAAACGGTAGTAAAACGGCAGTGAGTGGCAAAAATATATATAGATTTTTCTTTCAGAACCTTCAGGATTAAATGGAAAAATTAAATTTATCAGATTTTAATTTTCTATTTAACCAATTTCACTAGATGGGTGTCGTTGCAAAACGGCCGCCAATCGAGTAACTGCCAATGGCGTTTCCGGAGTGAATTCCCACGCTTTTTGCCACCATGTGGAGCTAGGTACTTGTTGAGCACTTGTGCGTTCTTTGCGGAGCTGTAAAATCAAACGGCGGGTACGCTGACGGTAATACCCTTTGCGATAGGCTTGGTATGCTGGGTGATTCAGACAGGGAGCAAGGAATTTATTCCAATGGACAATTTCACAAGAATCTGCCAAATAAGCTGCGGCTTGATTGTTTAAGGGGAGGTAGGCTAGTGCTAATTCTGCCAGAATACGGGTATTCTGAATAGACTTATAGATAGCATTCGACGATAATATTTCGGTGAAGGCAGCTTCTTCGAAAGCTGCTGACCAGCGCATTTTTTTATTTAAAAACTGAAGTAAAGAACTATCCTTTTTCTCGGGAAGAAGAAACAAAACGGGGAGGGTAAGCGTCCCGTTACGTAAATCGCTAAAATGATCCTCTGCTGTCTTTGTTTTGGTAGCCAGACCAAAATGGCTGGGGATCCAATCACTATTGTCATTGACAAGTTGCCGCATCAAGCCATAGCAGACACTGAAATTCAATACCGCTTTCATTTTAGTCGCCGAAACACGAAGAAGTTGTCCGACCAAACGGCTCGCTTCCACGAAGAGGCTGGCACAGGTAAGATAGATTCGAGCAAAGTAGATATCTAACTGTACGTGTAGGATAGCTGGCAAGTCTGCTTTTAGCTTGTTTATAAAAGGAGCAACAGCCGATAAATCTAAATCCTTGGCCCAGGCGGCAGGCAAAGTTTTCTTCCAATCATCTTGGCCTTGGGCAAAAGCCTGATAGGTATTGAATTGTTGTTCGAGGTACTGCCCTTGATCAACCTGTTCAAAGCATTTACGAACGGCTTCGTGGGTTAATTGGCGGCAAGACCGAGGTAGTTGCGTAGCAATATACCGATAGAGCTGCTCCTTGAGCAAGTTGGCGGCCAGCATATTTTCGGAAATTTTTTCCCGGTTGGTAACGCCAGATTTACCATCAAGAATTTGATTGTGGAGATATTGGATGGTAATGACAACTTCGAAAATAAAAGGAAGCTGAGCTGCGAACAGACGTTCATGACGAGCATAGTGAAATGCCGGGCCCGTCGGGCTGATGGTTTTCAACCATGCTGCCGTTTTAGCAAGGAAATAAGCCCGAATAGGCGTTCCTTCAAGCTTTTGGCGCAGCAGATCTGTTACCCAAGAACTTGAGGATAACCCTGCTCCCAGCTGTTGAAAGCTGACAAACTCTTCCCTTACCAGATCGATTGTACGATACATATCTTTGTACCTATCCACTGCCATATCATTCAAAAAGGTTTGATTAATGCCGAAGCAGAAATACGGTTAAGGTCAAAAAACTCATTTTGAGTTTCTCAACATGTTTTGGTGCGAAATCCCTTCTTGAATGGACTAAGTGTTAGTTCTGGAGTGCTTGTTTTTTACTGTGCCTCTGTTCATATTGTTTTTGGGTAAATCTCACCGTAGTGCTTAAATAAGCTAGAGGGTTCTCTACAGTTTTCTATTCGCTAATACTACTACCATATTTATGCCTAAACTTTCGAAGACAGGAGGTGGTTGTTCTTAATGTGCTGATATTAAGAATTTTACAAATCAAATAAAAGAAAATGATTATCTGTAACTGTTTGATGGAGCAACGGCGAAAACTGTAGAGTTTCGGAAAAAAACGGAATTTTTTCGCTTGTTAACGGAGAGGGAACGTTAGGTTTTTTTTCGACTCTTATACGCCAAAATATCAATCTCCCCTGTACACATCCGGTAATCATCGGCTACATTGGATGCAATGATTAGGAGGCGATCACCAACGTATTCTTCTAACAGTGAATGATACCAAGCAATGCCTTGCGCATCAAGGTTGGTGGTAGGTTCGTCAAGGAGGAGGAAGTTGGCGCGGGTACAGCATGCGAGCGCCAGCTTAAGGCGTTGTTTCATGCCACTGGAAAACTGTGCTACGGGGCGGTTGCGAGCGCGTTCCAACCCCAGGCGCTCTATTAGGCTATCGATAGTAAGACCAGGTAAGAGCGGCCGAAAGCGCTCGTGGAAACGGATGGCTTCCAAGAGTGAAAATTCTTCGATAAGCTCGATATAGGGGGCCGCGAAGGCCAGGTGTTCGTAGACGTCTGCCACGGGGACCAATTTATCCTGATGGCTAAAGCGGATAGTGCCCTTACTTGGCGTCAAGTGGCCGGATAGCATTTTTAGTAGGGTAGACTTTCCTGATCCATTTGGGCCGGTGACAGCATAGCGGCCACCAGCGGCGAGTTGAAGGTCAATTTGACGTAGAATCCATTCGCGCCGGTAGCGTTTTCCGACGCCAGCTAACTCAATCCTCATACAATTCGCTGCCGTTGATTTGGTTAAAGCCACGCAGGATACCCGTTTTTTGAGAGGAGCGGATAAAGTCGAGGATATTGTCCTTTTCTGGGCTAGGTCCGATGGAGGACTCTACCTCTTCCAGTGCATTGGAAAGGTTATAGCCCTTGACGAACATGATCCGATAAATATCGTGAATGTTATTGATTTGCTCTTGTGAGAAGTTGCGGCGCGACAAGCCCACCTTGTTTACGCCAACGTAGCTTAATGGTTCGCGGGCAGCCCGCACATAAGGAGGAACGCTCTTGCGAACGAGAGAGCCACCGGCAATGAAGCTGTGCTGCCCAATGCGGGTAAACTGTTGTACAGCTGCCAGCCCTTCTAAAATGGCCCAGTCTTGAATCTCAACGTGTCCGGCGAGGGTTACATTATTGGCTAAAATAACGTGATCACCCAGGATGCAATCGTGGGCAATGTGAGCATAGGCCATTAGGAGGCAGTTTTTGCCAACGACCGTTTTGTTGGCATAAGAAGTTCCTCGATTGATGGTGACATATTCCCGGACAATGGTTCCATCGCCGATTTCAGCAGTGGTAACTTCTCCATTGAATTTCAAATCCTGCGGAGTGCCGGATACGACAGCTCCGGGATGGATTTGTACACCTTTGCCGATACGAGCTCCGGAAAAGATGGTTACGTTAGGACCTATCCAGGTATCATCACCAATGACGACATCTTTATCAATAAAGGTAAAAGGCCCAATGGTGACATTTTTACCGACCTGTGCATCAGGGTGCACAATGGTATGTTGTTTGTAGCTACTATTCATCTCCAGGGCGCTTAACGATTTGAGCAGTCAATTCAGCTTCAGAAACGATTTTGTCGCCTACGTAAGCTGTTCCCTGCATTTGGCAAATACCACGGCGAATGGGAGCCATAAGCTCCATCTTAAAGAGTATGGTGTCTCCGGGGACCACTTTATGTTTGAATTTTGCATTTTCAATTTTCATAAAGTAAGTATCCCAGTTACCAGGGTCTTCTACCGTAGACAAGGCCAGGATTCCTCCCGTCTGTGCCATAGCTTCAATTTGAAGCACACCTGGCATCACCGGATTCTGCGGAAAATGTCCTTGAAAAAACTGTTCGTTAAAGGTAATATTTTTTACGCCAACGACCCTTTTTTCATCCAGTTCAATGATTTTATCTACTAATAGGAAAGGGTAGCGATGAGGCAACCATTCTGCAATTTTTACAGAATCAAATACTGGTTCGACATTAGGGTCGTATTTGGGTTTGCCTCGTAATTTTCTTTGCTTAAGGAAGCTTTGCTTGAGCAGTTTGGTAAAAGCAACATTGGCTTTGTGGCCGGGTTTTGTGGCTAGAATTCTTCCTTTAATGGGGCGACCCAGCAAGGTGGTGTCACCTAAAACATCCAATAACTTATGACGAGCCGGTTCATTTTGGAAGTGCAGTTTCAGGTTGTTGAGGATACCCTTGCCGTCAAAGGCCACACGGGGGCGACCCAACTTTTGGGCAAGTTTGTCGAGTTGTTCTTGAGGAACCTCGTTGTCTGCAATGACAATAGCATTGTCCAAATCTCCACCTTTGATGAGGTTGTGCTCAAAAAGCATCTCTAATTCGCGAAGGAATACAAACGTGCGGCAAGGAGCGATGTCGGTTTCAAAAGCAGTAATGTCTTGAAGTGTGGCATATTGCTGCCCGAGGACAGGCGACCCAAAATCAATCAAAGTAACCACTTCAAAGCCATCATGAGGTAGAGCCATAAGCTCGGTACCGGTCGCTTCGTCGCGATAAACGATGGGTTCTTCAACAACGAAATACTCACGATCAGCATCCTGTTCAACAACACCGGCCTCTTTGAGCGCACTGACGAATTGAATTGCACTTCCGTCGAGGATGGGCACTTCAGGACCGTTGATCTGAATGAGGACATTATCAATTGATAAACCGGCGAGCGCCGAAAGGACGTGCTCGACAGTACTGATACTGGCTTCCCCAGATTTAATTGTGGTGCTACGGTCGGTGCTTACGACCCGGCTGATATCGGCATGAACGACAGGCTCACCTTCTAAATCCATCCGCTGAAATTTGATGCCATGGTCGGCACCTGCGGGTTGAAAGGTAAGTTTTACGGCTGATCCGGAATGCAGTCCAACGCCTTCAAGGCTAGTGGCCTGCTGTATTGTTTGTTGCTTCATAAAAGTTTCTCCGCTGAAAATATCGCGCAAAGATAACTTTTTATTACTTATTTGTCGCGATTACGCAAGGCTTCTACCTCTTGCTCTAGTCGATGCAGTTGCCGATAGAGGCCTGGTAACTTTTTGAAAACGGCATAAGAGCGGATATAATCACGGTAGGGAATGGCGGGGGAGCCGAACCAAGCTTGATTGGGTTCTTCAATAGGGCCAGCGATTCCACTTTGGGCTTGGATTTGGGTGCCGTCAGCAATATTGACGTGGCCCACAAAGCCTACCTGGCCACCAATCCGACAGTGTTTGCCGATTTTAGTACTACCAGCTACACCTGTTTGGGCTGCGATAACGGTATGTGCACCGATCTCAACATTGTGTCCAATTTGTACGAGATTGTCGAGTTTTACGCCCTCTCCAATTCTTGTGACGCCCATGGTTGCACGGTCGATAGAGGTGTTCGCACCTACATCTACCCGGTCGCCAAGGATCACCTTGCCTACTTGAGGTACTTTTTGATAAACCCCTTGTTCATCGGGCGCAAAGCCAAAGCCGTCACTGCCGATGACGACATTAGCGTGCAGTACACAGTGCTCTCCTAATTCACATTGATGCAAGACCCGTACACCTGGAAACAGGATGCTCCCTGCTCCGATACGCGCATTTGCTCCTACGAAGACCTGGTCGAAAATAACCACATTGGGACCAATAACTGCTCCTCGTTCAATGGTTGTAAATCGGCCAATGACGGCAGAATCGGCTACTTCGGCAGTAGGGTCGATATAGGCTTCGGGGGCTATTCCTTCCGGGCGTGCTTGTACCGCTTGGTCGTAAAAAGACAATAAGCGAGCAAATGACTCGTAAACCTTTTCTACCCGTAGTAGAGTAGGGGTGTAAGATTCGCGAGCAACGAAATCTTTGCTGACTACTACAATGGAGGCTTCCGTGTTGTAGAGATAGGCTTCGTATTTGGGGTTAGCCAAAAAGCTGATAGATCCGGGTTCCCCCTCTTCGATCTTTGCGGGACGGTTTACCTGTACGGTTGCGTCTCCTTCTATTTCGGCACCGAGAATGCCGGCTAGTTCTTTTGCTGATAATTGCATGAGTGCAAAGGTATAAAGGCTTTGCTTTGTTACCAATAGAAAATCACCTAAGAAGGTTTGTTTTATGTATATTTGCCGCAAAAAATTGAAAAGGGAAGTAAGGATAGGTACCAGAGGAAGTAAGCTAGCACTGTGGCAGGCCAATTATCTACAGGCCGAATTAGCAAAAATAGGTTTGAGTGCTAGTATTAATATTATCAAAACAAAAGGAGATAAAATTCAGGACTTAAGTTTTGATAAAATTGAAGGTAAAGGCTTTTTTACCAAAGAAATTGAGGACGCACTGTTAAACGAAGAGGTTGACCTTGCCGTTCATTCTATGAAAGATCTCCCTACAACTTCACCGGAAGGCTTGGTCATTACAGCCGTTTCCTACCGGGAAGACCCTACGGATTGGCTGATCATTCGTAAGGAGGTGAGTGTCAAGAATAAATTATTACAACTGGAGAAAGGAGCTGTTGTTGGCACTTCTTCGGCTCGGCGGAAGGCACAATTATTGCATTTTCGTTCGGATTTAGTGCTTAAAGATATTAGAGGTAACGTTCCAACACGTATCGATAAGCTTCGTCAGGGACAATTTGATGCGATCATTCTTGCGGGTGCTGGTATTACTCGACTAGAACTGGATTTGAGTGAGTTCGATGTGATAAAATTTGACCCTAAAGAATTTATTCCTGCACCTGCCCAGGGGGTTTTGGCTTTCCAGGTTCGGGAGAGTGATAAAGAATTACGCCGCCAATTACGGGCGTTGCACAAGCAAGAGGTAGCGGATTGCACGAATGTGGAGCGGAGAGTGTTGAAATTACTAGACGGTGGTTGCCATTTACCATTAGGGGCATATTGTACGAAGGATCACGAAGGAAATTATCATCTTTGGGCAGCTTATGCAGAAACGGCGACAGCTCCACTCAAACAAATTCGATTGTCCTCAAGTACTCGTTTTGAGTTGGCTGAAGAAGCGATAAAGTCACTGAAAGGCTAATTGTTTTTTTTGCAAAGGAATAATTGAAAATCTATATTTTAATAAAAAGATAAAAGCTAGTAACTAAGGCATGCAAAGTAAAATGACTAAAATCGGCGTCTTCTATGACGGGAATTATTTTTTACATGTAAGTAATTACTACAACTACGATCATCCTCGACAAAGACGGCTGAGTATCACCGGGTTGCATAAGTTTATAAAACAAGAAGTAGCAGATAGAGAGCAAAGCTCAGCAGAGGTTTGCCACATTGTAGACGCTCATTATTTCCGGGGCCGGCTGAGTGCTCAGGAAGCCCATCAACGCGGAGCGGTACTTTATTGGGACCGGGTTTTTGACGATATTTTAATGTCAGCAGGTGTAACAACACACTATCTGCCGTTAAAAAACACGAATGGTCGTCGGGAAGAAAAAGGTATCGACGTTTGGTTGGCCTTGGAGGCTTATGAGAATGCTGTCTATAAGCACTTTGATGTAGTTGTTTTGATCGCCAGTGATGGGGATTTTCTACCACTGGTACGCAAACTCAATACGTTAGGAACTCGGGTGATGATTCTTTCGTGGGATTTTGAGTTTACAAATGATATGGGTAAAACCATGGTGACGCGAACCTCGCAGGACTTACTCGAAGAGTCGTCGTACCCAGTACCGATGCACGAAATTATTGATAATCGCCTGCGGCGTAACGACCCATTGATTACCAATATTTTTGTACCCGGTGAGAGCAAACGACGCAATCATCCGGTATTTGAATCAGAAAACAATGATGCTCCTGAGCCAAGGGAAGAAGAGTACGATGGTGATGTAGGCGAGGTTCACAATAGTGAAATTCTAAGTTTGAAAAATGGTTATGGCTTCATTAAATTCCCACCGAACAACCTTTTCTTTCACTATACCAGTGTGAAAGAATTAGATTTTAATGATCTACTTGTGGGAGATAAAGTAGAATTCACCCTCGATAAAAATGAAGATAAGCAGTTTATTGCTACTAATGTTCAGCTCATAGAAGCAGAAGATACGGTGGCTTTATTAGAAGAAGAATAAACAGTATAAATCAGTGCCACGGGTATTTCTTTCACGAAAATTAAAGCCAGTGAGTCCATTTCACCAACTTCGACCAGAAGAAGGGTGGATATTGGAAGCGCAATCCTTGCTTCAATTTACACCGGTAAAAGTGGAAGAGGTCCCCGTGGCTTCCTGGCTTTTTTTTTATAGTGCTAAAGGGGTGGAGATGTTTCTACAACAGCAGTCACCCCGGAAAGGCCAGTTACTAGCCTGTTTAGGAGCTAGTGCGGCACGAAGTTTAAAAGAGTATGGATTCTCTCCTGATTTTAGCGGAAATGGCGATCCAATAGCTACAACCAAAGAATTCCGGAAAATTATTCAACAAGAAAGTGTCGTCTTTGTGCAAGCGCGCAAGTCGCGGGCTTCCGTAGAGAAATTGCTTGGTGGAAGGACCTCATGTCAATCGCTCATTGTTTATGATAATCAGCCACTTAAGGACTTTGAGCTAAGGCCTGCAGATTATTTGATCTTCACCAGTCCACTCAATTTTGAGGCTTATACGCAATGCTATGCGATAGAGCCTACTCAACGATTAATAGGGATAGGAAACACCACTGCTGTAACTTTTTCAGAGGCAGCCGTTAAAGAGTATAGAATTGCTCATCAGCCTAGCGAAGCATCCTTGTTGGAATGTTTACTGGAGTGGGAGCAAGAATATCCTCTAACATTGAAGTGATTTGTTTTTATGAACTATTTCCGCGTACTACTATTGTTAGCAGTTCTTAGCTTGCTGCAAACTGCCTGCCAGGATGCACCGCCGCAATCGGAAGAGGAAGAGACAACAGAGGAGTTACCCGATTTTGAGGCGTTTTACCAATTGTTTCATTCGGATAACGAGTACCAGTTGGCGCATATCCAGTTTCCTTTGCAGGGGGTATCCTCCCGGCCTGAAGATCACAGCACCAATTTTCGTTGGGAAAAAGAAGATTGGCAAATACATCGCAGCTTTGACGCGAGCAGCAGTTTTCGGTCGGAGTTTACCAGCTTGGGAGATGATCTGGTTATTGAAAGGATTATTCATCAGAATGGACAGTACGGTATGGAACGCCGTTTTTCTCGCCTGGGAGGACAAGAGTGGTACCTGATCTATTACGCAGCACTACATCCTCTTTAAAGATTTTTCAGAAAATCGTTATTCGTTTTTGGAACTATTTCTGAGGATTTCCGTAAATCAATATTAAGAAGCCGTTAGCCTATCTCTTTGATAGGCAACAAGGTACCCAAGCAGAGCAGAAACGAAATACGATGTCACATGAAAAACGTTGATCAAGAGGTCAGCTGTCCAAGCTGTGGATGGCACCCTGATGGAAAAGAACATTGGAAATGCCATTGTGGTCATACTTGGGATATGTTTTCGACAGGTGGACGTTGTCCCGCTTGTCTCTATCACTGGGAAAAAACCCCGTGTGCTCCCAAGGCAGGAGGTTGCAATAGTGTTTCTCCACATATGGATTGGTATGGAAATCTGGATGGTTGGCTGGATGAAGAACTAACTTTCCTGACAGTACCAGAAGAAAAAGAACGGCGGGGAAGCCGTGGCCTTTGAGGTAGTATGCTTTCTAGAAAGCTTACCGCTGCCAAGGTTTTATGCAGGCAGTTGGTACTTTACCAGTTGCCTTTTTTTGTTGTAGAGATAAGTAAGTGAAAAAAAATCACTAATCACTTACCTTTTACGGATAGGATGACATTAAGAGTAGGGATTTGTTTTGGTATAATTCCTTTACAAAGCATACTAAAGCGCCATTTGAGCTAAAGTTGCATATATTGTAAATGCCTTAATAACAACACACTCACACAGACCTACACATGTTCACTTATCAGTTCACTACAAGCCACCCTCCGCTATTGAAAGACTTCGGAGCTGTTCAAATCACTCAGTTGTTAGATTTTCAGGATGTTTCTCAAAGCATCGAAATAGATATCAACGTCAGTGATCTTTTTCCCGGAGTAACTTTTTCTTCCACCGCAATCGTAAAAATTATTGCCACTAAAAAATGGGTGCGTTTAGGTGCAGTAAGAAAATTGTCTTCAGATCAATCTTGCCAAATTACTCAGACACTGGCGAATAGTATAGATGAGCTCGATAAGCTAAGCCCTTTGCTCCAACTTGTATGCAATACTCAGTTTAAAACATTTTCAGATAACTTGCTTAGAGAGTTGGAAATTACCAAAAGAGCACTCGAAACCTGGACAAATACTAAATCGAATAAGATAGAAGCCTCAAGAACGGCACATGCTGTTTATGCAAATTGGAGCTTGATCAATATTATTGAAGTTTCTTTTGAAACTTCGAAAATGATCGTAGAGGCCCAAGAGATGTTTGCAGAGGAAAATCGGATAAAAGGGCGTGACAAAAATACTTTTCATCAATCGTCTACGCTGGAGAGATTGCACTATTTGAATAACAATAAGCAATCTTACGAGACTTACTTGTATTATTACGAGGACTTTTTGAGAGAACAAACCACTTTCCTGGCAAGGGCTGTTTAAGGCACTAAGAAAGCGCACCGATTAAAACTTGGTAATCATCAAAAAAAGCATCTGTCGTTTTCATTTCCAATAATTCCAAAAGGACTTCGCCATAGTGCTCCTCCAAATCCTGGTAGGTGTATTCACAACGTATTTCTACCTCCCCGTTTTCCAGTTGCTGTAACCTCCACTGGTACGTAGCGTTGATCTTTTCCAGTAATGCTTCGTATACTCCTTCATGGTCTAGTTCATCGAGTACTGGCTGTACACCACCGAAGGCACGCGTATTACGTACCAATAGTTGCCCTTTTTCAATGATGAAATAGGCGGTGTGTGCCCAGGCAGAAGCTGGCTCCAAAAGCTTTGCGTACAATGCCAATTGAATATCTTCACCACTGCTCAAGAGATTGGTATGTCGAGCTTTTCCCCGCCATTTGAGGTCTATAATCGCTCTTTCTTCGCCTCTTTTTAGTACCAAATCAGCGCGACCATTGAGGGGCAAATCATTAATGGTTCCTTGAACGACGGCTTCCGTCGCTAAAACTTCCCAATGGTTTTCTTTGATCAGATTGATCAGGCTCCATGCGGCGTATTTCATTTGCTTGGTAAATGCAATGCGCTCAGGTTCACGCCCATAAAGCAGTAGCGTAGCACCTTCTTTTTCGAGAAGCGGCGGTATTTCTCGCTGAATCCAAGTGTCAAGGTCGTTTTTTGACCATTGCTTAAACGATTGTGCCAGCAACTTTTCCAGTAAGCGGTGAGCTAGATTTCCTAACAATCGGTTGTCTTGTACAACACTCAGTATGCTGGATTGCCGCAGTTTGATATGATGGCGGAATACCCACTGGTAAGGATAATACAGCAAGCGCTCAAGGCTGGTTGGGGTTTCAGCTTCTCGCCCGCGGAGGCTGTCTTTTACCCTTAAAAAGGGCTGGGGCTTGGCCAGTGGTTGTGGTTGTAATGTGGTGAACGCCGGTAATTGAAAGGCAGCAGACCAAGCGGTAGCGGTGGTGTCTTTGTCGAGATGAATGCTGATGACTGAAAGATCTTCTCCAAAAGCAGCCATGAGGTCACCCAAAAGTGGGTGAGGTGTTACTGCTTGCCCTTCACAAAAATCCGGCTGGCAGAGAAGGAGTTGCTTTTGGGTCCATAGCAGTGGCCGTTTTCGCTGAGCTACCAAACGTTGGTTCTGTTGGTTAGGCCCTTCTAACTGAACGCCAAATTTAGCCAGCTCCTTAAGTTCCGCCGGGTACCAGCGCGAGAAAAAATAATCAGGTTCTCTTTCAAAAAAGTCCCACCAGACAAGCTTTTCCACAGGCCCTACGACGGCACCGGCCTGATGGACGAGTGGCAAATGATGGGCCTGAGCAGCCTGATACTCCAAGGGGGCCGGCTCATAAATAGTGCGAACAATGCGCTCTAACTCCAGATAGCCGAGCTCGTCTTCTGGCAAGGCCGCTAGTAGCTCGACAATGCGACGAGCCTGGGCAGATAGTACCAAGAGGGTTGCTGCCCCTTCTTCCTTGCCCAGGTTGGTGGCCCATTCCTGCAAGTGGGTATAAATGGCCATGACTTCCTGCTTCGCTACTTTCTCCTGGCGGCTATCAGCACGTTGGCGATTGAACCAGAAGTCAAATTCAGCTCGGATAGCCGCTATTCGCTTGGTGCCTTTGGGGCCTAAACGTTGAGGGAGTTCTTTCTCAAAATAATCGCGAATCATTCGGTACCACCGGGTAGAAAACAACCCTGGCGTATCCGCTAGAAAAGCTGCAATTTGTTGTCCCAACCCGGCATCGAGCGGCTTGACAGCGAGCGAGACAAACTCCATGATTTTATAAAGATCCACTGGTTGCCACAAAAAGACAGGAGCCAGTTTGAGTACTTGTAAGCTGGGCCGAGCCAGCGATGCTGCGGGCACCCCCAAGCTGGGGAGTCCCTCTAGGGTAAAGGCACTGTCGAGGGTACGGTTCGCTTGAGGGAGTAGGAGCGAGGGCCGAAAGGCTGTATTCTCTCGTAGCAAACGAGCTAGATAGGCTGCCAGGTGAGTTTCCCGGAACCCATTCATAATGAGCAGGCTACCGTCACCTCGTAGTGGTGCTGGTTTAACGAGGGTTCCATGCAGAAAAGCTTGCCATTTCCCCAAGTCTGTTGTCAAATCCGGCGTAGGAAAGTCTTCTACGTCCTGTATTTTCAGGTTTAGCGCTGTAAGGGCTTTGAAAAACCTTTGCCAGAAAGGCGGAAACAGTTGCCGCTCGTCGCAAAGAATGAGCGTATCTAAAAAAGCAGGAATCCGTTCGGCTTGCGCTAAAACTGCTACGAGCCGATCCGCGCAGCCCGGTAGTAAATGGAAAGCTTTGTCCTTAGCGGTAAATAGACCTTCAATTTCCATTAGTGCGCACAAGCGATCCGACTGGATATCGGTATTGCCGAGATCACAGCCTGCAAGCAGTAGTTCGTCGCGGCGGTCGAGGATGCTGGCTGCTGTGCCCATGTCGTCGGCCACAAAGGAAGCGTGATAAAATGCCTTTGGGTGCTGTTGGAGATGGTGTTTGAGCGCTTGCCGGTACTGCTCGATACGTAAATGCTCCACATTTTCTTCTGGCTGCCGCAGCCCCAGGTGGTCCTCCAACCAAACGAGTAATTGCCGGGGGCTGCAGTATATTTCTCCTACCGTCAAATCCTGAGGAGCTGGAAGTACTTGATCCTGAAGAGCGAGACCTAAGTGGATGCGCATAAGTGCGGTTTAGGGCAGTTTAATAATGAATATTAGCCTCAATAATAACACTATTTTTAGGAATAGCCTTTGCGAATGGCACCTTGAATGAGTGTTGTTTTTATAAAATAAAACGAGCATTAGAAAGCAGCCCTGCTATTGCTTTATGATTGGCAATCGCTGCTGCCCATGATGATTGCGAAGGCACAATTGATAATATCCACCAGGTAAATTAGTTAGCATGTTTTCTGTTTCTCTACTGACCTTTTCAGTGCTTACTGCTCTTAGGTCAAGTAAAGAGCGACCCAAAGCATCCGTAAGCAATGCATCTACTTTCGGACTTGGTAATAACCATTGTAGTTGAACGGTATAACTAAACGGGTTAGGCTGGATTTTCGCGATTTCTCTCTCAGCCAGCACTTCACTGCTTGCAGTAGATGTATTAGGGTGCAACCAAACCTTAAACAGTCGATTACTTGCACTACTTGGCGTAATGTTGGGAATGACTGCTTTGATACCACCATAAATATAGGCGACCTCCTGTGTTTCAGTGATACTGTTGAGGTCAATAACGCCTTCGGAGGAAAGGGGGACATCTTCGAACAGTACCAGCTTGGCATTGGTTCCTAATAATTCATCAAATTCGGTGTTTAGGACTTGCTCCCTAATGGTGCCATCAGCTGCTCTGCTCATCATGGTGAAAGAGGGAATAAAGGGAATTAGTTCTTCTTCTACAAAAGTTTGCGATTCTGCATCGTAGGTGTGAAAACTCAGGCCACCGAAGAAAACGGAATGCATCTCATCCTGTGCCATATCGTAAACGGGAAGAATTGGGCAAGTATATTGGCTCATGAGCTGTTCGTAGTCCTCGTTGATTTCGATACCATTTTCGCTGATATAGATAGGGTGTAGATAAGGTAAGTCTGCCTCAGGTCGGAAGACACCACCATAAGCGCAAAGGCCTTCTTCACCACCTTCCAGTATACAAGGAGCTACACTAAGGTCACGCCGATGAAACTCGGGGTCGCTAAAGGCTTCATAAGCAATAACCTGAGGGGTACCTTCTGCATCGGTCGTTAATTGGAATTTACGGATTTCACTGCTGTATTCTTGTGTGAAGGCAGGAGCTCCGCTCTGGCTGTATAATCCATTAAAATTGTGACCACCAACCAAGTAAGTCCATTCGCCCAATTGATGTGCTTCTCCGCCGCATAGTCTTATCCGCTCATCGGTAATACTATTCACTGCTTCGGCAACATTGGTGTCGTTTTGTATCGCGTTTATCAAAGTTGGTAAATCTATTACGGTTAGCTGATCAAATGTTACAAAGAGATCGGTAGCTGTGTCCTTGCCATAGCCTCCAAAAACGTATAATTTTTCCTCTTTTTGTACGTATTGAGGATTACTGCTTTGCAATGGAGCCGCTACTGAGGGATCTAAGTCTTCCAGCCCTTTTTGCCATAGGTCGCCAGTAACCGGGTCAAGCACCCAAATTTGGTTATTTGCTGTTTGTTCGGGGAAGCCCGTAAAAGGGAAAAAGCCATGTAAGCCATTGCTACGCCCGGCTACAATAATCCAATACCCTTGCCATTCAGCGAAAGCAAAAGAATGTAAACCAGGCCAGTTGGCGGGGGTAGTGTCCTCAATACTGACCGTAAATGCTAAATCATCGGACTGACTAAAACCAAGATTACATTGAAATAGTAAAACGAAGAGTAGAAAGTGGGTTTTCATTTTTTTATCCCAATATCTTCAGTGTGAACCAAGAAGCCCTGTTTTTTCAACCAACGGTGTTTAGCTTTCAACGAGTGGCAATTGGTCTGTTAGACTTGTGCGATGATTAATCTTTGAAAGCGTCAGAGATTCAAAAAAAATGTCCCTAATCCAACATCCGCCAGCTCACCCCAAACCGCAGCGCTGACGAAGGCCAGGGATAAAATGCAGAGAGAAATAACCGCTGATCTGGTGCCCATATCGTCGAAAGGTTTTCGCCCTTAATAAAGGCCCGGAAACGCGATACACGAAAACTAAAATAAGCATCTACATTGGGGAAGAAGTCCACTTCCTGGCGGTTTTGAAGCTGGAATTGAGCAATAACTGGATTGTAATAGTCAGGCTGAAAGGCCGTCGTGTATCTTACGTCAGCACCAATCTGCACATTGAGAACCTGGAACCAGAGGCCATTATAAACGAGGCTGTGTTTGGCGAAAATATTGGGTAGGCGCAGAAACTCATCATCGGTTTGTTGTAGTACAACTCGATTACGCAGACTAAAGGCACCAAAGCGAAAATCTTTCTGAGCAGAGAGCTGCAGGATACTCAGAGGAGTACCGGTCTGTTGCGGTGCGGCAGTACTGTCGAAATAGATGAAGTTATTGAGCAGGTGATAAGTACCTCCAAGTTCAACTCCGATCGATTCCAAGCGATAGCTGGCGGCAAGTTTGTTCGATACTGTTTTGTCGAAATTACTGCGATACAATTCTTGTTGGGTGAGCCAAAAACGCCCCTCTAGCAGGGTGGGGGAGTAGAGCTGGTTGCGGACTTCGAGGTGCAAGATGCCCGCTTTTTTTAAGTCGATATCCAAGCTGCCTTTGAGGCTGAAGTCTCCCACTTGGTCCCAGAGGGCGAGGAGGCCTTCTATCTGTAAGCGGAGCCGGTCACCTGGGCGGAGGCCAATTTTTCCCGTAAGGAGCAAATTGTTTACCACGGTATCTGTCGGTTCCATCCGGACGTCGTTGTACCGATGGGTGAGGCCTACTTCCACCAGGTCTTTTTGCTGTCGTTGGCGGTTGCCGTCAGCTAAACGGAAGGTACTCAGGCGGAAGCTGTTCTCTATCGAACGTTGCTCAACAAAGTAGCGCGCGCCGCGAATATCCTGTAATAAACTCGGGAAGCGCTGGTAGAAGGTAGTGTCGGTTAAGGTGTATTCATCAGCAAAACGATAGGTGTTTTTATCATAGTCAAACTGATGAGATAAGGTAAATGCGCGGCGTGACCGCCCGGTAGAATCCACTTGCCCGCCAAAGCGATAGTACTGGGTGTACATTATTTCCCGCAAAGCATACCGGCTTTGGCCATCATCAAGAAAAACTTCGGCGGTAGCGGGGGAATCAAATTCTCCGCCACTTTCTGGGAGGGTGATGATGCCGCCATTGTCTTCCGCATTGGTGGTGTTGGCCGAATAGCTGATGAAGCCGTCGTAGCGCCCCCCTTTGCTGTGAAGCCAAAAGCCGGTAGCCAGTGCTCGTGTCTGATTGCGTTGATTAGGATACTGGCTGGCCGAGGCTTCCTGGGTGATCGCACGGTAGTCTAGTGCGTAGTTGATGCCATTGGCAAAATTTCGACTGAATTTGGCACTGATGATATTGTCTTGCTGCTCCGATCCTTGTACAAATTGCAAATCGGTATAAGGGCGCTCCAGGCGATAGTAGGGCATAGTTCTACCATTGACATGGTAAAGGTTGTACTGATTCCAACCCAGGTTAAAACCACCTCTGTCTTCGCCCTGATAAACCAGTGGCTGATGAGCAGCGCCTAAAATGCCCAGGCTGGCATAGTCGTCAGGCAGTTGCCGGGTAGGGTCGAATTGATGAAAGGTTGTAAGTAGCGAGTCGCCGTAGGGGCGTTCTTCGTTGGGGTTATCTACGTGGAAAATAAAGATGCCGAAGGTGTCGGGTGCTGTTTCGCGTTGATCGCCACCTCGCTGTCCGCTGTTGGAGGTGTTGCCTCCCGTCTGATTGGGGATGGTAGACGCTGGCCGTTGTGCTTGTAAGCTCAAGGAGAGCAGACAAAGAAGGGCTATTAATCGCAGCGGTAAGAAGTGAGTAAAAGACACGCTCATTAGGTAATGATATCAATGGTAGAACGCGCAAGTTACGAACTCATTGCGGCAGTAGAAGAGTGTTAAAGACTAATTTACGTGAGATTTTAGCGTATCCAAGTCCTTTGGCGCCAGTGTAGTAGAAAAGCTTGGTTTGGGAGCTAAGCTGCGTT
>NZ_JBOEFX010000016.1:0-34407 GCF_050633125.1 Lewinella sp. | reverse complement strand
GTGCGCAGGCCGTGAGGCCGGAGCTCGGTGCCAGGATGGCGCAAGGACAATAGGATGGTAACTGCGCTGTAAGGGTGGGGTCTAAACCCGCCCTTACAGCGCAGTGGACAGCCTGGTGCCGTATTGGCGTTTGCACCGCAACGCTAATACCGGCATGGCCCAAAAACAAAGATGGTCAATTTTGAATAATCACCTTCTGGGTCATATGCCATTCTTCTGCCTGGATGTCTAGCAGATACATCCCATTCGGTAAGGTGGGTAAGGCTAGTGAGGTGTTACCTGTGTTCAAGGTTGTTGTGGTAAAGGTATGGATCACTTGGCCACTTAGGTTCAGTAGGCGGAGTTTGGCTTCCGTAGTCGTTGCACTTTGTGGGAGTTGCAGGTTGATAGCGCTAGATGCCGGTTGTGGGAAGATACCTATTTCTCCTACCCACGTTGGTTGTTCCGTACTGTTGACAATGCCGCAGTTGAGTACGCTTTCTGTTTGCTGATAGCACTCGGCCTCCGGGCCTCGTATTACAAATAAGCCTTTTTGCATGTCTGAAACCAGAATGTTGCCAGATGGTAAAAACGGATAGACGCCCCAAGCCCCGCGATAGCTATGGTCAAATACCCAATTAGAAGTGTCGTAATAATATGCAGGCAGAGGGTTGGCGGGATCAGAAATATCATAGACCATCAGCCCATCGTAGTAGTACGATACGTAGAGGTAATTACAGGCGACAATCTGATTGTGTGGAATGGTTTGCGATAATTCAGGGTTTGGTGCAGCTAGCACGCCAATATCCAGTAGGTCCGTTGGGTCGCTCACGTCAATCACTTTGATCGGGTAGCCGTGGTTTTCGTCACCGAGGTAGTAATATTGGCCATCGTTGCTGGGCCAGCCCGAGTGGTTGTAGCCAGAGAAGGAGTAGTCTTCCATTGTTCCTAAGGTCTGAGGGTTCATAGGATCAGTGAAATCCACCATCGCGAAGCCATCATAACCACAATTGAGGTAAGCCAGCCCGTCGTGAACGTAAGCATCGTGAACATGCCCCACCGAAAGCCCGCCAAAATTGGAGTATTCGGCCAGGTATACTGGTGTTGTAGGCTCACTGATGTCGTAAATACGCAATGCTGACCCTCCAGCTGTACCTCCATAAGCCGCCAGGCAATAGAGTTTTGCCTTTAGGCTATCGATGAAAATATTATGTGATTGCTGTAAGGTTTCCGCACTATCGTAAACCACGGATACCGAATCTGGCAAGGTGCTAATGTCAATGATTTGCAAGGTGCTATTACTGCCTTCATCTGCTACACTATATAGGTAGCAACCGTAATGGTGAAAGTCGCGATGGATGATAGAAGGGCCCACAGAGCCACCTGCTACAAAATCCATTTGGCGAATATCATCAGGGTTGGTGACATCTAAGAAATGGGTGCCCGCAGTAGATCCGATCACGGCGTATTCCCGACCACCAATGGCTAGGCCCCAAACATCATTGTAGGTGTTGTCGTAAGCAGAAGAACCTACTAGATTAGGATCGTCCCAATTGCCGAGCAGAGTAGCTTCCTGGAGTTCTATTTGAGCAGTTAGAGAAAGCGTCAGGCATAGGCCTAAGAATAAAAATATATTTCGCATAACAGATGTTTTTCTGATCTGCGAAGATAAGAAATGCCCATTGCTATATTTAACCAATCAGCTCTTTTGCATTCTCCAAGGCAGAACTACTGGGTGGGTTTTGACTTAGCATAACGGCAATAGCTCTCACTCGCTCTTCTGCGGCTAGTTGCCGTACTTTGGTCATGGTGCGGTCACCGTCTTCTTTTTTGTAGACAAAGAGGTGCTCATCTGCCCGGGCAGCTACTTGTGGCGAATGGGTAATGACGACTACTTGGTGATGATTGCTGAGCTTGCGCAGGATGTACCCCATCTTGAGGGCCACATCGCCGGATACACCTGCATCAATTTCGTCAAAGATCAAGGTTGGAAGCGCCATGGCACTTGCCACCAACGATTTTGTGACCAGTGTCAGGCGCGATAATTCGCCACCGGAAGCAACATTTTTAATTGGCTTGGGGGCGCTGCCTTTATTGGCAGAGAAAAGGAATTGCACTTCATCCAACCCAGTAAGACTCAGCTGCGGCAATTCCTGAATGTCAACCACCAATTGAGCTGCGGGCATCGCCAAGTCAGCAAGAGTAGTGGCTACTTCCTGAGCAAAGGTTGGGCCTACCGCCCGGCGTTTTTTACTGAGTTCTTGTGCTTGTTGGCGCAACTTCTTCTCTGCGGTTTCGACCTGTTTGGTCAGTTGCTCGATCTGCTCGTCGACATTTTCAAAAAGACTTAAATCCTTTTGCAATCCCTCCTGGATAGCCAAGAGTTCCTCTATACTGGTGACGTGGTGCTTCTTCTGTAAACGGTAGATCATGTCCAAGCGGGCCTGCATCTCCTGAATCCGTTCGGGGTCATAGTCCGTAGCTTCAGCATGGCGCTCTAGTGAGGTGCCTATATCATTGAGTTCTTCGGTTAAACTGAGGAGCCGTTCCTGTAACTCAGCCACTACGGGGTCCACTTTGGCAGAACTCTGTAGTGATTGGGTAAGCGTTTGTAGCTGATCTACGATAGATTGCTCACTTTCGCACAAAAACTGAAAAGCTTCAGCGCTCGAACGCTTGGTGTCTTCGGCATTACTGAGGCTGGCAAAGTCTGTCTCCAGGCTTTCTTGTTCGTCGGCCAACAGTTCGGCTTCCTGTAGTTCTGTAAACTGAAATCGCTTGAACTCTAGCTCCAGATTAGCGCTCGCGTTTTGGTTGCGTAGTTGCTCTAGCCGAGATTTAGCTTTGCTATAAGCCCGGTAGCCTTCCTGATAGCTTTGGAGTAGTGCTTTGTTTTCGGCCAGCGCATCCAATAGCCTCAGCTGGAAACCCATCTGATGAATGTCCAGGGTGTCAAATTGTTGATGCAGGTCGATTAATACGGCACTCAGGCTTTGGAGTAGCTTTAGGTTGGCTGGCGTGTCATTGATAAAAGCCCGGCTTTTACCACTAGGGGTTATTTCACGGCGGATAATGAGTTCGTCTTCGTAGTCGAGGTCATTGTCCACGAAAAAATCCCGCAGGCCATATTCACCGACTTTAAACCGCCCTTCAATCACACATTTTGTAGTAGGATCATAGAGGGCTTTGGTGTCGGCTCTCTCTCCCATGATTAGTCCGAGTGCACCTAAGATAATAGACTTTCCCGCACCTGTCTCACCAGTGATGATGGTCAGGCCCTCAGGGAATGATATATTCAGCACCTCAATGAGGGCATAATTTTTTATGTGCAGGCTTTGAATCATACTCCAGTTACTGGCTTCGTGCTTAATCGCGACAAAAGTAAAGCTTTTAAGACATTTATAGGCTTTTTCTGCGGTTCTTAAAATTTTTTGTTGGTCAATTGCCCGAATTGTCTTTTCTTGCCTTTCGGTTTAAAAAGATGTACAGGATTTTAACTTTCGCTGCAAATTTTTGTGATCAAACTGAAACGAAAATTGTTAGCTACAGGTACGGAGCGTGATTTTTTTTGATTTCAAGTATAAAGGATATCAGAGAATCAATTTTGCGACCTCAACACCAAAAGTAAACAACTATGACCGCTTTATCTCGCAGCCTGTTTGCTGCGTTTTGCCTCTTTATGGTCTCCTCCCTTAGCAACTGCTCTGCCGACGGTCACGTTCGGGGTTGGCAGCCATTGGATTTACTGCCGTACGGCGTATCTGTGTCTGTTTTAGCCCCTCCAGATGCGGAGGTGAAAGTGGGCAGCTTGAAGTCAGCGCTTGTCAGTGATCTCACCATAAAGGGAGGTAGCGACTACAGTATCCAACTGTTCTACGGTCCTGCCATTACCAATGATATAGCTCACCTCAAAAATGAACATATGGAGAATGTTCGTGATAATCGCTATTTCAAAAAGATTGTGAAGGAGGAAGTAGCCGGCTTTATTTACCAATCTATGATTGACAGCACCGCTACTTACGGTTTTCGTTTCGTGAAATTGCAAGGCGACCAGGAATTGAACTTTCAGACAGGCCTGGGGGCATTATTTTCCCTCGAAGATGTGCAGTTGATGTATGAGGCGGTGAAGTAGTTGGTTGGATTGTTCGATGGTTGGTTTTTGGGGCCTACCCTCCTTGAGTCGGGTCGCTATGTTGCAGGGCTCGCTATTCGCTCGGCCATATTGCGCCAATGGCTCGTGCTGCGCTACTCACCCGTGGCACAATATGTCTGGCCCGTCAGCGCCGGGCCACCCTTCCACAGCGCTAGGCCGGGAACGGGAAAACTAGTTTTAATTAAGTACGGTATCAACGTAGCATCATAGAATGAATAAGCGGTTACTGCTTCTACTTTTCTTGCCACTCTTCTTCATCTCCTGTTTGTCTGATGGAGAAGAAGTCGTCAAGTTTTATACTGATTACCAAGAGGGGATCAAAGTAGCAACTGAAGCTAACCGGCCCATTTTATTAATTTTTGCGGCCTACGCTAGCCCAACGGGAAAACCCCTGGGTTTACTACACGATCCAGAGCTTAAGACTGTACTCAAACAACATGTCTGCATCCTGCTAATGACCGATGACCGGACAGTACTAGCAAATGGAGAGACCCAAGGCGCAGTTAATACTGAATTACAACGTAGCTACGGACATAATTTTCAGCCTTGCCTTTTGAAGCTAACGCCTGATTTGCAGCCCATCGGTGCTCCTGGTGGGTACATGACGTCAAAAAAGGAATTCCTCCATTTTATTTTTTCTACTCAATCATCTAACGTGAATTGATGTTCGACCTCATTCGAGGTCGTTCTTACTTCTATTCACTATAACTTGTACCTACGGCTGACCTTGAATTGTGTTAAAGCAAAATAGGAACTTCTTCTGCTCCGTTTTCGTCCCTGTTCGTCGTAGGTTGTACCTACGACGTTGACTTTGAATTATGTTAAAGAAAAATAGGAATCTTACCCAATCCGTTTTCGTCTTAAACTAATTCAAATATGCGCAACTTCCTCTCTCTTTGTTTTTGTCTCTCTCTATTCACAACTTTTGCCCAAAATGCTGAGATCAGGTTAACCACAGGTTTAATGGGCAGTGACCTGTTTACTAAAATATCAGTCGCCAGATTTTACGAGAATAACACGCTTACCAATTATTATGCCCTTAGGCAAGATTTCAGGGTTAGTCCATATATAGGTATCGAAAAGCGTTCCGCAAATGGTGTTCGGCAAAGCTGGGGTATCCTCCGTGCTAGTTTCAATAATAGTACTGCTGATGTGGTAAGATCAGATTCGAGTACCGGAATTTTCGAACCTACTTCTGGTGAAAAAAGAAGAGAGATAAGCCTGGCTTTACGATGGGCTTTAAGTAAAAGAGTTACCGCATTTTCTGGTCAGCGTTTTACAACATCTCTCGGTTTTGCTGTCGATCCCTTTTTTTTATACTACAGGTCTGTCCCCAGCACCTCGGCAGGCTTTCCATTCACATTGACACAGTTGGGGGTTACGGGCAGTTTTTTGACCCAGTTTGAGTACCGTATTACTTCACGGTTAGGAGTAGTTTTACAAGCACCTATTACGTTCAGCCGACTTTACGGGCAAAAAGCATCTCTGGAGAACCCTTTACTCACAACTCAGCAGCAGTCCAATAGCCTGATTGACGGCGAGGTTAAAGTAAGAACAGATCAATTTCTGTTGGGGGTAAGCTATAAGTTGTAGTTACCGTGATCGAAGTCGGAGGTCGGAAATGGGAAGTCGGAGGTATTTGATGCTACTAGGGGGCTGAGCCATCAACGAGCAAACCACCAAGCTCTTACACCGCCGCAATGTATTGCGACGCTACGGGGGGGTACTTCCGAATTTCGATCTCCTACTTCCGATTTTGCTTACCTCTTCTTCCTTCCCTTGTGCCCTTTTCTTCTTGCTTTTACACGGCCTTTGATGGTCTCGCGCTTGGCGTGGCGCTTCTTGTCTTCCAGTAGTTTTTCGATCAAGTCTTCACGATCCATACCGATGAGTTTGTCTTTGATCTGCTGGTAGTTTTCGCGTTTGTGCCAGAAGAAGAACATGTGCTGTTGCTTTTTCTCCTTGGGGCTACGAGCCGTGTATACGGGGCGCAAGGTATAGGGGTGCAGGCCGGTGTAGTAGGCTACGGTGGCTACGGTCATTGGCGTAGGCGTGAAATCCTGTACCTGCTCCAGACGGAAGCCCATATCCTTGGTTTCAGCGGCCAGGTTGGCCATCTCTTCAGCAGTAGAGCCAGGGTGACTGGATATAAAGTAAGGAATCAATGGCTGATTTAATCCGTGTTTCTTATTGATCCTTTCGTATTTCTCTTTGAAAGCATGAAAATGCTTGAACGAAGGTTTGCGCATCATTCTTAGCGTAGCATCACTGGTATGCTCAGGAGCCACCTTCAGGCGACCACTGATATGGCAGGTTACTACCTGTTCGAGGTATTCGTCGAGGCTGCCGTCGTTCTTTTTGTTGTAATCATCCACCAATAAGTCATAGCGGATACCACTGCCCACAAAGGCTTTCTTCACTTCGGGGTGAGCATCTACCTTTTTGTAGAGCTCCGTCATGGGCTTGTGGCTGGTGTCGAGGTTGCTACAAATCACCGGGTGAATACAGGAGGGAGCTACACAGCGGTCGCAAATTTCCTGCACTTTGCCTTTCATCTTGTACATATTGGCCGAAGGACCTCCCAAGTCACTGATGTAGCCTTTGAAGTCGGGCATCTTCGTCACGACATCCACTTCTTTCATGATGGATTCCTCTGAGCGACTGGCAATAAATTTGCCTTGGTGGGCCGAGATAGTACAGAAACTACAACCACCAAAACACCCCCGGTGCATGTTTACCGAAAAACGGATCATCTCATAAGCAGGAGGAGTACCCCGCTTCTTGTACTTAGGATGAGGAAGACGGGTATAAGGCAAGTCAAACGAGGCATCAATCTCATCCTCAATCATCGGCGGGTAAGGCGGGTTGATGACCAGCAGGTTGTCCTTCACTTTTTGCGTCAAGCGACGCGCTTGTACTTTGTTGGACTCTTGCTCAATGTGCTTAAAGTTGGCCGCGAAAGCTTTTTTATCCTTCAGGCATTTTTCGTGCGAACTCAATTCTAGCGTCTCCCAATTTTTGTTCTTAGGCGGTTCTGCTTCCCTATCCTGAAGAAAGGCAGTCTGTGGAATGGTCGTCAGTCGATCAAAGGGCACGCCACGTTGTACAAGGCGAATGATCTCACGCAGTGGTTGCTCGCCCATACCGTACACCAGTAAGTCGGCTCCACTTAAGGTCAGGATATTGGGAAACAACTCATCCTTCCAGTAGTCGTAATGCGTGACTCGACGCAATGAAGCCTCGATACCACCAATCAGCACAGGCACATCAGGGTAGAGTTCTTTAAGCTTTTGAGTATAGACAACCGTCGCGTAATCAGGACGGAAACCAGCGTGTCCGCCAGCAGTATAAGCGTCGGTAGACCGTCGCCGCTTGGAGGCTGTATAGTGATTGACCATCGAGTCCATACAGCCCGAGGTGACCCCAAAGAACAAGCGAGGACGTCCAAATTTTTTAAAATCGCGGAGGTCATCCTGCCAGTTGGGCTGAGGGATGATAGCGACTCGTAAGCCCTCACTCTCCATGATTCTACCAATCACAGCGGTACCAAAGGCAGGATGATCGACATAGCAATCCCCAGAGACGAGGATCACGTCCACTTCTTCCCAGCCACGCATCTCTACCTCTTTCTTGGTGATAGGGAGCCAATCCGTCAAAGGGCGGTTGTCATCGAGCATGTTCTTGCGGCACTGCCGTATTGAAAGTTTAAAAAAGCAAACTGGCTACAAAAGTAAGGATAAACCAAGACTTAAGGTGCGGCGAATAATAAGTTTCCCATTTCAGGCTAGAGGTTTTGGTGTTGAGCGAGGCGCGAAGAACGAGCATAGCCAAAGCTACGCAAGTGATGAGCAACGAAGCTCAGTGGCAAAAGATTAGTATTAAAGGGAGGAGGTTATACCACTTAGTGCCGGGTATATTATTCGCCGCCCCCATATGTGCGATTTCTGTTTTATCAAGGTGAGGCAGGAATATACTTGCATATTGGAATGATAAAGCGCCGAACGCGTGAGCGATGTGGAAGGGTGGCCGACCTGGGGGAGGCCAGACGGCGATCCCGATTTCATCGGGAGAGCTGGCCGAGCGAGAAGCGAGCCCTGTAACGTAGCGACCACGGAGTGGGCACGCCCTGAGAATGAAAATTACGGAACCTATCACATCCACCAGCAATCTTGGTAATCAGTAAGCATGTGCAACAAAAGCCCGAGGGCGATGATGCGAAATCGAGGAAAGAAAAACAACAGCGCGTAGATGGCAATGGCGTAATAGGAGTGTAAAGGGTGAAAGCCAATGCTACAACGGTTGGGGTCAAAAAGAGGATCTGCAAGGAGGTGATCCAGGTCCACCAGCATGGTCGCAATCATAATCCACCAAGCGCGCTGCCAATTGGAGCGGAAAAACAGCCACGCCAATAGACCCGGCACCAAAAAGTGGCCCGAATAATGGACAATGCTCTGCGCGATGTTGATGTATTGATGGTCCATGATCGAATTATTTTCCCTGTAGCCTACCTGCCTAAAAAACAATTCCCCACAACGGTTCACGATGCAGGGAATTGTTTTCTGAGGCTACTAAAATGTCGCTACTATTTCGACAAACGGCGGAAATTCTCCAATCCGCAGCGTAAAAATTCTGCGTATTCTTCAACATCTGGCGTATAGTTGACAGGACTGTTGAGGCGCTGTCCGTCAGGGCTGATCAGTACATACTGCGGCTGAGAGTTTTGGTTGAAGTAAATTTGCTGGAAGTGCGCCCACTTTTCGCCCACTTCATCTAGCTCGCGTTCGCGACCGCTGGTGGTGGTGACCATCATAGGTTCTTTCAGTTCCTTCTTGTCATCAACGTAAAGGCTGATCACTACGTAATCGTCCTTCAGGTAAGGATAGACTTCTGGTTCTGGCCATACATTTTCTTCCATTTTACGGCAGTTTACGCAAGCATAGCCTGTAAAGTCAAGCATTACGGGCTTGTTGTTCTCCTTGGCAAAGGCCAAGCCTTCTTCCAGATCTTTGAAGCAATCCAGCTGCTGCGGACAATCACAAGGGCGCCAGAAGCTGTAACATACCGGTGGCGCCAGACCACTTAGTAAGGTAAGTGGTCGGTAGCTTTCTTTCTCTGCATCTACGCGGAAACCGGTCATCAGGTAAGCTACAAAAGCGATGGTTAAAACAGCTAGCCCCACTCGGATAGGTGAAAGTTTTTTTATTGGGCTATCGTGTGGGAATTTGATTTTACCAAACAGGTAGAGTGCAAGGCCAATACCAATCAGGATCCACAGACCCAGGAAGAGTTCGATTTTGAGAAAGCCCCAGTGGTCTACCAAATCCGCATTGGAGAGGAATTTGAGTGCCAAAGCCAATTCTACGAAACCAAGTACCACCTTTACGGTATTCAACCAGCCACCGGAGCGCGGCAATGATTTCATCATACCAGGGAAGGCTGCAAAGATGGCAAAAGGCAAAGCCAAAGCCAAGCCAAAGCCGCCCATGCCAGCAGTGAGCTGCATAGCTCCTCCGTCGCCACTAAGTGCACCTACGAGTAAAGATCCCAGGATAGGCCCTGTACAAGAAAAGGAAACAAGTGCCAGGGTCAAGGCCATAAAGAAAATACCCAAAATACCGCCAGAGCCTTCTGCCGAGCTGGCCTTGTTGGTCCAGCTTTCAGGAACAGTGAGTTCAAAATACCCAAAGAAGCTGATCGCAAAAACAATAAAGATGGCAAAGAAGAAAATATTAAGCGGGACCGAAGTCGATATCTTGTTTAGAATATCCGGATCGATGGTATCCATCAAGTGGAACGGAATACTTAGGAGCAGGTACACCAAAAAGATAAAGAAACCGTACATAAGAGCATTAGAGACTCCTTTTTTACGTGTCGTTGCGCTCTTGGTGAAGAAGCTAACGGTTAATGGAATCATTGGAAATACACAAGGTGTAAGCAGTGCAATCAAGCCGCCAAGAAACCCGAGGCCGAAAATTTGCCAGATGCCTTTGCCGGATTCTACGGTTACTTCATCGTTGCATTCGCCTAGCGTTTCTGTATTTGCGATAGCCGTTTGGAAAGCTTCGCTACCATAACTTTGGGTTATACTGACAGGAGGGGGTGTTGTTTCAGTGGCATCTGTAGGTGCAGGTATTGCATCCGGATCACCAACAGTAATGCTCAAAGGATTGAAGCTGATCGCAAAATCGGTATTCATCGGAATGCAACGCGTATCGTCGCAACTCATGTATTCGATCGTTCCTTTGAGGGGCTGGTCTCCGGTGCTTTTATTACTAAATGTTACCGGGCCGTGGTCGTATTTCTTGACGATTACCCCAAAAACAGGGTCCATACCTTCCTTTAAATCACCACTTTCCTGAAAAGGAAGAATCACTTCTTCCTCTCCTTGTTGAATGTAAAAAGCAGTAGGAATGGGGCCATTATCTTCAGTGCCTTGGCTGTAGAGGTTCCACCCTTTTTGTAAATTAGCCGTAAAGGTGATTTCATAATCTTGGTCACCGTACTCGTCTACTTGTACTTCCCAGCGCACGGGCTGCAGGATGGTTTCAGTGGCGGTATTGGCTTCGATAGCTTTGGCCGATGTGATGGGCTGCCCACCGCGGCCAGAGGCTTGGGCTACCGTTTCCTCTACCTGTTGGGCAGCATTATCTGTGGTCGGTGTTGCTTCGGCGCGTTCGTTTTTAGGAGTGTCCTGAGGTGCCGCAGCGGCAGGTTCGAGCTTGAAGCTGAAATCTATCTCGGTAGGAGGGAGGCAGCGCTCATCGTCGCAGGTCATGAATTCCAACCACCCAACAACGGGCTTACTGTAGTCTGTTACTTTTACCTTCTGGGTAAAAACGACGGGCCCTTTGGTAAATTTGATGACCGTAACATTGTCAAATAAGGGGTCTGGACCTTCTTTTTTCTTGCCTTTTTCAGCAACTATTCCTTGGCGTTCATAGTGATCTCCATCATCAAAGTTAAAGGAGGTCGGAACAGGGCCGCCATCTTCTGTGAATTGAGAGTAAATGCTCCAACCGGCGTCAATATGTGCGGTAAAGACAAGTTTATATTCGTTGTTGCCGATTGATTCGCTGGTCATTTCCCATTTTACGGGCTCCAGAATTTGGCTCCAGCCAAAACTACAAAGCATTGATAATGCCAGGGTATAGAAAAACTTCATAGAATAGGTAGCGTTGAAGAAAAAAAGGTATTTACCAGATATACAATAAGGAGGTAAGTACAAAAATACGTCGCGAAGATCGGAAAGTTTATTCGCTTTAAGATGATAAGAAAAGATTAACAGTTGGTTTGTAGGAGAAACGACCAAGTAGGGGCACTTGGTGCTGATAGCCTTCGGTGTTAAAATTTAGCCCTGGAATATATCCATTATGGTGAGACCGTTTTATAGGCAAAACGCTTCTCTTATGAAAAACCAAGTATTATTGACGATCACGTTCGTCTTTTTATCATCTATTATTTACGGGCAAAGGCAGTTCAGTTACGGCATTAAAGCAGGTCTGAATATTGCGAATGTAGACGAAGTAGGGAGCTATTCTAATGGATTTACCGAAGAGGGTTACCTCGGAGGGCTGCCAATGGCCACAGGTGTCCGACCTCAGGTAGGCGCTTGGCTTTCTTTACCTATAACCGAGAAATTGGTACTACAACCGGAATTGCTTTGGACGCAAAAGTACCTGAAGTACCAATCTACCAACGAGGACCTCGATCACACCAATTTTGATTACCTTTCTTTACCGCTCTTAGTGGGTTACCGTTTCCATGAGCATTGGTCTGTTGAGCTAGGACCAGAAGTTAGCTATATGCTTTCTGCAACGCTAAAGGACCCAGGAGGGACCGGAGCTATGCTCAGTACCGCGATAAAGGAGGACAACCTGGAGTTTGGCGCTAATGTCGGACTTAAATATCAGAAAGAAGACTGGGTGCTGGGGCTTCGTTATCACCGTAGTTTTACCAGCTTTCAAAACTTTACGGTATTCGAACTCTCTGGTGTGCCTATTGGTGAAATAAAGCAATACCATCAGGGATTGGTGTTTTGGGTAGGGTATACTATTAAAGCTTAAAACTACATAATATGAAACAGGTATTGCTTCTTGTAGGGGTGTTTTTATCACTGCTTACTACCAGTTTAGCTCAAGCGCAGTTTGGTGTCAAACTAGGCCTTTACCTTGGTGAAGTGAAAGGGGGCTACGAAGAGACATTTCCTGATCTTGCTGTGGGAGGAGAGAAAGCGAGTGTCTTTCGCCAACCTCAACTGGGAGTGTGGTGGTACACGCCCTTTTCAGAAAAGCTGGGTTTGCAGGCAGAATTACTTTGGGTGCACAAAGTCTGGCAATTCGATGAGCAATTGTATATTTTGGAAGGTATGATTTTTGATTACCTGTCGCTGCCAGTTGCAGCTACTTATCGCTTCAAAAACTGGCAGTTTACTGCTGGTCCGGAAGTCAATTTTTTATTGGATCAACGGTTTATCAAGCCGATTCTTGGTTTTAATGAAGAAGGGGCCTTTTCCGAAGATTTCGCCCTTGGCTTAGGACTCAACTTTGGTGTGCAGTACCATGTAAAGGAATGGATAATAGGTTTGAGGGCCAGTCGAGACCTTACGACTTTTGAAGAACTAAGGTTTACAGACCTCAATGGAGAACCCATTGAGGGTGGAAAATACTACCACCAGGGGCTTACCCTGTGGGCAGGGCATCAATTACGATCTCGTTAGTGGTTGCTAATATACGAACACAAAAAAACATATAATATGAAACATATTCTCTTAGGAGCCTTATTGTTATTGCTGGGGACAACTTCAATTTCTGCACAGCTTCAATTTGGACTTAAAACGGGGCTACATCTCAATAACGTCGATCTAGTAGTTGATGATGGCGAACCGGCCGAATTTGCGACCAATCTGAAACCCCAGCTGGGCGTGTGGTTTTCGGTCCCTCTTTCCCAACGATTGAGCCTTCAGCCAGAACTGCTGTGGACGCAAAAAGACTGGAATTCAGAAGGGGCCAGGGACATGGGGGTGAGGTTTAATTATTTTTCTCTGCCAGTAGCAGCCGCTTATTCTTTCGGCAACTGGCAGGTAACACTCGGCCCAGAACTTACTTTTTTGCTTGACCAGCGATTCATAACTCCGATTGGAACTTTTGAAGAGAGCCCCACCATTGAAGAAAATGAATTCGGTCTCGGAGTGAACCTAGGCTTGCAGTACCATCTCAAGCAATGGGTGTTCGGCCTCCGAGCCAATCGTGACCTTACCAATTTTGAGAATTTTAAAATCACTGATATAAACGGCGAACCAATGGGCGACGCAAAGTTCTATCACCAGGGACTTACCCTTTGGGTGGGCTATGAATTGCTATCTCGGTAGGTTTAATTACGCTGCCAGGTCAAATTCATGAATTTGACCTGGCAGCGTACCCCTGATATTTCCTGATTTGGTTAAAAAAAACCTATGTGGCTACGTGAAAATCTAATGTGCCTATGTGTTAAAAAAAAATCTCAGGTGCCTTATGTGGTTCAATCTCCACGCTCTAATAACCAAACCGCTTCAGCAACTGATCGTCATCACGCCAGTTTTCTTTCACTTTTACATGCAATTCCAGAAACACTTTACTCTCCAGAAAGGCCTCTAGCGAAGTGCGCGCTGCCGTACCCAGTTGCTTGATTAATACACCACCCTTACCGATGATGATACTCTTTTGGGTAGGTCGCATCACAAAGATGGTAGCCGCAATACGAATCAGGTCTTCCCCCCGGGTCGTTTGGGTTTCTTTAAAAGAATCAACAACAACCTCTACGGAGTAAGGGATTTCCTGGTGGTAAATTTCCAGTATCTTTTCCCGCACAATCTCACTCACAAAGAAGCGCTCGGGCCGGTCGGTCAGCTGATCCTTGGGGTAGTAAGCCGGCCCTTCGGGCAGGCTTTGTGTGATGATCTTTAGTAAACCTGCCGTACCTTCTTGGTGCAAAGCCGACAGCGGGAAGATCTCCTTAAAAGGAATCCGCTTTTGCCATTCCATTATTTTTGCCACCACCTCTTTCTGGTTAGAAAGGTCTATCTTGTTGAGCACCAGAAAAATAGGAGCCTTTATTTTACGGAGCTGCTCCATGATGGGGTCGTCATCCTCAAACACCTCGTCTATGCCTGCCACAAAAAGCATAATGTCGGCATCATCAAAGGTGGTTTCCACAAAACGGTTCATCGCCTCCTGCATCTTATAGGCCGGATCACTGATGATCCCAGGTGTATCACTAAACACAATCTGAAAATCATCACCACTTAGTAGACCAATAATACGGTGCCGGGTCGTTTGCGGCTTGGCCGTAATAATCGACATCCGCTCGCCTACCAGTGCATTCATCAGCGTTGACTTCCCAGCATTGGGCCTACCTATGATATTTACAAATCCAGATCTGTGCATCCTCTAAGTTTAATTTCCTCAAAGGTAGGCATTGTTTTGGGTAGACATAAAATTTTACGCGCGCTCGCAGTCGCATTTCCTATATTTGCAAAAAAAAAGAACTTAGTTATGCACAGTATGCTCGTTCATGCCCACTCTGGGCTCCGTTGGTTGGTACTCATTTTCCTAGTCTTGGCTATCGTTACTGCCTGGGGCAAATGGTCCAAACAAACCGCCTACCCCGATGGCAAACTCCCCTTGTTGGGCT
This sequence comes from Lewinella sp., assembly GCF_050633125.1. Classification (NCBI taxonomy): domain Bacteria; kingdom Pseudomonadati; phylum Bacteroidota; class Saprospiria; order Saprospirales; family Lewinellaceae; genus Lewinella; species Lewinella sp. The sequence continues at coordinate 19,607 of NZ_JBOEFX010000016.1, read as the reverse complement.
TCATCTTCACTCACGTACAGCTTTTATTGGGCTTTATCCTCTATTTTATCAGTCCCAAGGTTCAATTCGCTAGTGGTGTCATGAAGGATTCTATGCTGCGTTTCTACACCGTAGAGCACATCACCCTTATGTTGCTGGCCATCGCTTTGATCACTGTAGGCTATATCAAAGCCAAGAAGCAAATCCCTGCACCACAGGGGCACCGTACCATTGTGCGTTACTACGCTATCGGCTTGGCCTTGATTTTGCTTAGCATTCCTTGGCCGTTCCGTGGGCTTGGGGCCGGTTGGTTCTAAGAGTATGTTTACCTTCGGTTTGCTAGTATTGTCTAAATGCCCTCTCCTGCTGAATAAAACGGTAGGAGAGGGTGTTTTGTATTTGGGCGCATCCCCTCCCGTTGGTCGGGGTCGGGTCGTCCGCCACTCGTTATTCACTCGGCCACCTCTTCTTCGTTCGGTGGCAAATTGGCTCCCACCCCTTGCGCGGGTAATCACTGAAGGAGTGTTGCCCATAGATAGTTAAATTAGGTGTTCTTCGGGACAAGATTTTTAATTGATGCGCTTTCCAAGAAAAAACTTTGCGATTTTAAAGCGGGCGAGAATAGTTTCTTGTAAAAATATATGTTGGTAGAAGCCCCTTTTTGTGCAAATATTATTCGCCACTTTAAAGCATCCACAGGCACGAACCAAGCTTCTCTGGGGCCTATGGATATAGCGTCCCAAATTTACTCCTGAAAAAGTTGACTACCCTTTTGGTTTTCAAAGAATAAAGCGTACCTTTGCATTCGCTTTTTCGCAAGGGATGTTCCCCGCAATAATGTCGGATACATTTTCCTTGAACACATACCGGACAGGGCGAGCTTATAATAAATTAAGTTTCAACTGTTTGGTGTAGGCCTCTGGCAAGACCGAGGAACTGTGTAAAGTGACCTTTATTTAATTAAAGCAGCGTATGCCTACTATTAATCAACTTGTGCGGAAAGGCCGCACGCAGATTGTGACCAAGAGCAAGTCACGTGCCCTGGACTCATGTCCTCAGAAGCGTGGTGTGTGTACTCGTGTATACACAACGACTCCTAAGAAACCAAACTCTGCTCTGCGGAAGGTAGCCAAAGTGCGCCTGACCAATGGCATTGAGGTAATTGCCTACATCCCTGGTGAAGGCCACAATCTACAGGAACACTCAATCGTACTTATCCGTGGTGGTCGTGTTAAAGACTTACCTGGTGTACGTTACACCATTGTACGTGGTGCCCTGGATACTGCGGGTGTAAACGATCGTAAAAAGAGTCGCTCTAAGTACGGAACGAAGCGTCCTAAGAGCTAAAAACGTTTATGTTTCCTTGTCCGCCCAGTAGCTACTGATCGGGCCGCCGCCATTTATTTAACCGGCAGAAACCGCTAATAAAGAACAATGAGGAAAAGAAAGCCAAAAGTAAGAATTATTGCTCCCGATCCCCGCTATGGTGACGAGATGGTAACTCAGTTTGTAAACATGATGATGTTGGAAGGCCGTAAGAGCGCCGCATTCAAAGTGTTCTACGACGCAATGGATATCATCAAGGAGCGTACCGAATCAGACGAACACGCTGTGTGGAAGAAAGCATTGAACAATGCAATGCCACAAGTAGAAGTACGTTCTCGCCGGATCGGCGGTGCTACTTTCCAGATTCCTACCGAAATTCGCGCCAAGCGCAAATTGTCTATCGGTATGAAGTGGGTGATCAAGTTTGCACGTCTGCGTTCTGGTAAAGGAATGGCCGAGAAAATGGCCGCCGAACTAATTGCAGCTAGCAAAGGAGAAGGAGCAGCCGTAAAGCGTAAGGAAGATACCCACCGTATGGCGGAATCTAACCGTGCCTTTGCTCACTTCCGTGTGTAATTCTTTAGAACATATTTTTAATTTATAACGCCCGAACAGGGAACCATCATGGCTACGGATCTCACTTATACGAGAAACATTGGCATTGCCGCTCACATTGACGCCGGAAAGACTACCACTACCGAGCGCGTCCTATTCTACACCGGACTAAGCCACAAGATTGGCGAAGTACACGACGGTGCAGCTACTATGGACTGGATGGAGCAGGAGCAGGAGCGTGGAATTACTATCACCTCTGCAGCCACCAAAACTTCCTGGCAATGGAAGGATAAGGACTATGCGGTAAATATCATTGACACCCCAGGACACGTTGACTTTACCGTAGAGGTAAACCGGTCACTTCGTGTTTTAGATGGTCTGGTATTCCTGTTCTGTGCTGTATCTGGTGTAGAGCCACAGTCAGAAACCAACTGGCGCCTGGCTGATAACTACAAAGTACCACGTATTGGTTTTGTAAACAAAATGGACCGTTCAGGTGCTGACTTCTTCAACGTAGTAAATGACGTTCAGGAGAAATTAGGATCTAAGGCTATTCCTCTACAAATTCCAATTGGTTCAGAAGAAACCTTTAAAGGTGTAATTGATCTCATCATGAACCAGGCTATTGTCTGGAATGAAGATGACTTCGGTATGACTTATGAGGTGATTGATATGCCTGAGGATTTAGTTGATACTGCTGCTGAGTGGCGTGAGAAATTACTAGAAGCTGTAGCAGAGTACGATGAGAGCCTAATGGAGAAATTCTTCGAAGACCCTGATTCAATTACAGAAGCGGAAATGCGTAAAGCAGTTCGCGAAGCAGTAATGGACATGGCTTTCGTTCCAATGATGTGTGGTACTGCCTTTAAGAATAAAGGTGTACAAGCAGTATTGGATGCGGTATGTGCTTACTTGCCTTCACCGCTGGATATCGACGCAATCATAGGTACGAATCCTAATACAGAAAAGGAAGAGAAGCGCCGTCCTTCTAACGACGAGCCTTTCGCAGCACTAGCATTCAAAATTGCTACCGATCCTTTTGTAGGTCGTTTGGCCTTCATGCGGGTATACTCTGGTGTACTTGATGCCGGTAGCTATGTATACAATAGTCGTTCCGACAGCAAAGAGCGTATTTCTCGTATCTACCAGATGCACGCTAATAAGCAGAATAGCATCCCTAGTGTAGAAGCTGGTGATATTGCTGCTGCGGTAGGTTTCAAGGACATCCGTACGGGTGATACCCTTTGTGACCTCGATCATCCGATCGTTCTGGAATCGATGGTTTTCCCTGATCCTGTAATTGGTATCGCGGTAGAGCCTAAAACGCAGAAAGACCTTGATAAGCTGGGTATGTCTTTAGCCAAATTGGCGGAAGAAGATCCTACCTTTAAGGTTCGTTACGACGAAGATACCAACCAAACCGTTATTAGCGGTATGGGAGAGCTTCACTTGGAGATCATTATTGATCGCCTTAAGCGTGAATTCAAAGTTGAATGTAATGTAGGTGAGCCACAGGTAACTTACAAAGAAGCACTACAAGCCACTGTTACTCACCGTGAGCGCTTGAAAAAGCAATCTGGTGGTTCTGGTTTGTTCGCCGATATGGAATTCGAACTCGGCCCTGCTGACGAAGAATTCTTGGAAAGTGATGATTTCAAAGCAGGTAAGGTAAAACTGCAGTTCGATTGGGGCATCGTTGGTGGTGCGATCGATAAGAACTACCAGAAGCCGATCCGCGATGGTTTCATTGCAATGATGAACAATGGTATCCTGGCTGGTTACAACATTGACAGTATGAAAGTACGTGTCTTTGATGGTAGCATGCACTCTGTAGATAGTAAGCCTATCGCTTTCGAATTGTGTGCTAAAGAAGGCTTCAGAGCCGCTGCACCAAAAACAGAGCCTGTACTGCTGGAGCCTATCATGAAACTTGAGATTATCACTCCGGAAGAATACGTTGGTAGCGTTATCGGTGACTTGAACCGTCGCCGTGGCTTACCAAAAGGACAAGTACCTCGTGCCGGTGGTGCTGTTTCTATCTCAGCAGATGTGCCACTTGCACAAATGTTCGGTTACGTAACGGATTTGCGGACGATCACTTCTGGTCGTGCAAACTCTTCCATGGAATTCTCTCATTACGCGGCAGCTCCAAGTGGTGTTGCTAAAGAGATTATTGAGAAAGCTAAAGGGGCCTAATTAAGGTTGCTCATTAGCAATTATACCGCTTCGGCGGAAATTTGAAAATATTAAGAAGACCAAAAGTGGTTGTTCTTATCTAATTAAAATAGGACTGGTGAGCAAGCTGCGTAGCTATTAAACGTGCGCAGCTTGCAAGCCGTTTTACTTCATAACTTGACAATTAGAAGCTGGCATGAATCAGAAAATTCGTATCAAGCTCCGTTCTTACGACCATAACCTCGTTGATAAATCAACTGAGAAAATCGTAAAAACGGTGAAAAACAGTGGTGCCATTGTAACTGGCCCGATTCCGCTGCCCACCGAGAAAAAAATCTTTACCGTGCTCCGTTCACCGCACGTCAACAAGAAGTCCCGGGAGCAGTTTCAGTTGCGCACTCATAAGCGCCTCATTGAAATTTACACGCCTACGCAAAAAACAGTCGATGCTTTATCAAAGCTAGAACTGCCAAGTGGTGTGGACATTCAAGTAAAGTTGACGTAGTCGGGGAATATCCCTCGCTATCAGACATTTAGATCAACATGAATCAGTTGATCTTTATTAAAAGAATCTGTTGTACGCAGATAACAACCAAAATTGCAATAGCAATAAGATTAAAATTCAATCTTTGATCTTACCTATCATTTTTGCTTGCTTGCGTGTAACTATAAAATTCGATAACGATGAACGGAATTATCGGAAAGAAGGTCGGAATGACCAGTATCTTCGACGAAGCTGGTCGTAATATCGCTTGTACAGTAGTAGAAGCGGGTCCTTGTGTCGTAACACAAGTAAAGAACGAAGACTCCGACGGTTACTCAGCTCTTCAGCTGGGCTTTGGTGATGCCAAAGAGAAAAATACATCACAACCCCTCCAAGGGCATTTCGAGAAAGCAGGTACGGATCCCAAGCGTCGTTTGGTCGAGTTCCGCGACGCTAATATGGAAAAGAAGGCTGGTGAGACGATCACAGTTGACGAAGTATTCGTTGAAGGTGATGTTATCCATGCTGTAGGAGTTTCCAAGGGTAAAGGTTTCCAGGGGGTAGTTAAGCGTCACAGTTTCCGTGGTGTGAATGATGCTACGCACGGTCAGCATAACCGCCTACGCTCTCCGGGTTCTATCGGTGCGGCGTCTTACCCTGCACGGGTATTCAAAGGTATGCGCATGGCCGGACGTGACGGTGGTTCACGGGTGAAGGTGAAGAACCTCAAAGTAATGAAGATCTTCCCTGAGCAGAACCTCATCCTTCTGAAGGGTGCAGTTCCCGGGCACAAAGGTGCTTACGTTATCCTGGAAAAATAATTTTGAAAATGCTTTTAGTTTTTCCTAAACGAAAAGCTAAAAACTAGATAAATCCGTAGTGATGAAACTCGATGTTTTAAATATCAAAGGCGAGCAAACAGGACGCTCCGTAGAGTTGTCTGACGACATCTTCGGACAGGCGCCCAACGAGCATGCGGTTTACCTGGCAGTTAAGCAATACTTAGCTCATCAGCGCCAGGGTACACATAAATCCAAAGAACGCGGCGAAATCGCTGGTTCTACTCGTAAGCTTCACCGCCAGAAAGGTACCGGTGGATCACGTAAGGGTAGTATTAACAGTCCTACTTTTCGTGGTGGAGGTCGTGTATTCGGTCCTCGTCCACGTAATTACACTGTGCGTCTTAACAAGAAGGTTAAGAACCTTGCTCGTGTATCTGCCCTTTCTTCAAAAGCCAGTGCTGGTTCGATTATGATTCTGGAAGATTTCTCTTTCGATGCGCCAAAAACCAAAGAGTTTCAGGCCATCCTAAGCAATCTGAAAGTAGACGGTCAGAAGGCGTTACTTGTAACGGCAGAAATGGAAAGCAGCTTGTTGCTGTCCAGCCGTAACCTTAAGAAAGCAGACGTAGCACGCGCTATTGACCTGAACGTGTATCAGATTTTGAACAGCGATACCATCGTACTTTCTGAAAGTGCCGTGGCTAAGCTGCAAGAATCAATTGCATAATCCGGGCTCGTACCCGTAAATGATAAAGCAATGGCAAAGCCAATTTTAATCAAACCACTAATCACTGAGAAAGCAGAAACGCTTTCTGAAGGCCTGAATAAGTACAGCTTCGTTGTAGCAAAAACGGCTAATAAAGTGGAAATTCGTAAGGCAGTGCAGGATATGTATGGCGTAAATGTAACGTCTGTTAATACTGCAATCATGCCTGGAAAAGCAAAGAATAGAACGACCAAGTCGGGGGTTCTCAAAGGCCGGGTGTCTGCTTATAAAAAAGCAGTTGTCACTTTGGTTGAAGGAGAAGAAATCGATTTCTTCGGAGACATTTAATTTTTTAATCCCCGGGGTGGGGATACTCAGCCGATCCGTCTGGTCGTTGATCCTGCTGAGTCCGAGATCCCGGGATGATGAGCAAAGTTATGCCAGTTAAAAAGTATCGTCCGTTAACTCCAGGCTTGCGTACCCGTGTAGGGAATGCATTCACAGAGTTGACGAATGACAAGCCGGAAAAAACGCTGCTTGCTCCCCTGAAAAAATCAGGTGGACGTAATGGTACGGGTAAAATGACCGTACGTCAGCGTGGTGGTGGACACAAGCGTCGCTACCGTATTATTGACTTCAAGCGCAACCGTGATGGTGTTGCAGCTACCGTGAAGACGATCGAATACGATCCGAACCGTACTGCTTTCATCGCATTGTTGGAATATCCTGATGGCGAAAAGCGCTACATCATTGCACCTCAAGGGTTGCAAGTAGGTGCTACCGTTGAATCAGGTGCAGGAGTTGCTCCAGTTGTGGGTAATACCATGTTGCTGAGTGAAATTCCACTAGGATCTTCTATCCATGCTATCGAACTTCAGCCTGGTAAAGGCGCAGCACTAGCACGTTCTGCTGGTACAAATGGTACCTTGATGGGGCGTGAAGGTCGTTATGCTTCGGTTAAATTGCCTTCTGGTGAAGTTCGCCGTATTCTCTTGACTTGCCGTGCTACTATAGGCAATACCTCTAACCCGGATCACGGTCTGGAAGTATTAGGTAAAGCTGGTCGTAAGCGTTGGTTGGGACGTCGTCCTCGTGTTCGTGGTGTAGCCATGAACCCTGTAGATCACCCAATGGGTGGTGGTGAAGGACGCGCTTCTGGAGGACACCCACGTTCTCGTACGGGTATTATGGCCAAAGGTCAGAAGACACGTAACAATAAGAAGCACTCTACCAAATTAATCATTAGCAAGCGTAAAACTAAGAAATAGAGATGGCTAGATCAATCCGTAAAGGACCTTACATCTTCCACAAGCTTCTAAAGAAAGTGGAAATTTCTAAAGCGTCCAGCAAAAAGAAAGTGATCAAAACTTGGTCCCGCTCATCCATGATCAATCCGGATATGGTAGGGGAGACGATCGCTGTCCATAATGGTAAAATCCATGTTCCTGTTTATGTAACAGAAAATATGGTAGGCCATAAATTGGGCGAATTCGCTCCTACACGGAGCTTTAAAGGTCATACCGGTAACCGGTAAATTGTAAATAAAAATGAGAGAATGAAGAAATGCTGAAATTTTAGCATTCCAGCATTCCAACATTCACGCATTAATTATAAACATCATGGAAGCAGTAGCCAAACTCAAGAGCGTTCCGATGTCGGCCAGAAAGATGCGTCTGATAGTCGACAACATACGCGGGAAAAAGGTAAATGATGCCCTTGATATCCTACGCTTTAGCAAGCAGGAAGCTGCGCAATGGCTAGAAAAAGCCCTCTTGTCAGCAGTAGCCAATTGGGAATATAAATTGGATGGCCAAGAAAGTGCTGACGATTATGGACTATACGTTAAAACAGCCTTCTCTAACGAGGCAGGTATGTTGAAGCGTTTCCGTCCTGCGCCACACGGTCGGGCACATCGCATCCGCAAGCGTAGCAATCACGTTACGCTTATTGTAGAAAACAGTTTACCTCTCACTTCGGAAGAAGAAGAGTAGGGAAAACTAATTGTTAAAAATTAACGAGTCCTAGACACATGGGTCAGAAGACTAATCCTATTGGTAATCGTTTGGGGTATATTCGCGGTTGGGATTCCAACTGGTATGCTGATAAAGGTTACGCAGATAACGTTGTAGAAGATGAAAAGATTCGCACGTATCTAGCCGCACGTATCCACAAAGGTGGTATAGCTCGTACAATCATTGAGCGCACACTTAAGCGGATTACGGTAACAATCCACACTTCCCGCCCCGGTATTATTATCGGTAAAGGAGGACAGGAAGTTGATCGTATCCGGGAAGAGCTCAAGAAATTGACGGGTAAGGATGTGCAGATCAATATCATCGAAATCCGTAAGCCGGAGCTTGATGCTAATATTGTTGCAGAATCTATTGCTAAGCAATTAGAAGCACGGATCAACTACCGTCGCGCTATCAAAATGGCGATTCAATCAACCATGCGTGCTAATGCCGAAGGCATCAAAGTACGAATCTCTGGTCGTTTGAATGGTTCTGATATGAGCCGGACAGAAGAGTTCAAGGAAGGCCGTACGCCTTTACATACTTTCCGTGCTGATATTGACTATGCGCTATACGAAGCACAGACCGTTTACGGTATTATTGGAGTGAAGGTTTGGATTTGTAAAGGCGAAGTCCTTGGCAAGCGTGACCTTAACCCCAATGCTGGCCTGACTGGCAAGGAAGGTGGCGGCGGTGGCCGTGATCGTGGTGGTCGTGGTGGTCGCGGAGGTGATCGTCGTGGTGGCCGTGGTGGTGACCGTCGTGGTGGCGGAAATCGTGGCGGTGGCGGTGGACGTCGCTAAAAAAAAATTATTGCTGGCAAATACCCGGATTTTCCGGGTATAATTGCCTCAATTTCAGCAACTGGCGTTAATTAGTTAGGCTATCAGGTAAGATCCTGCGCTAGTCTTTGCTAACGGGTGTAATCGTAAAGATTTGTGCCCGAATTGATTTTTGATTATCAGAAAATAGCTGTACCTTTGCCAAGCTTTTTCGGAAGCGGGTTAGATACGGCTTGTTTTTGCCAATTAGAAGACCCGTCTGAATAGCCGGGCCTGTCCCTCTGGAATAGCCAAGGGCAGATAAAAATAATGACCAATGTTACAGCCGAAAAGAACGAAATATCGCAAGCAGCAAAAAGGACGTAATCGTGGTGTCGCAAAGCGTGGCACACTGGTATCCTTTGGCTCATTCGGTCTTAAGTCCATGGAACTTGGCCGTATCACCAACCGGCAAATTGAAGCCGCTCGTATCGCGATGACGCGTTACATGAAGCGTGAAGGTAAAGTATGGATTCGCATTTTCCCCGATAAGCCTATCACATCTAAGCCTCTAGAGGTGAGGATGGGTAAGGGTAAAGGTAACCTTGACCACTATGTGGCACAAGTACAACCTGGCCGTATGATGTTTGAACTGGATGGTGTTCCCCGCGAAGTAGCTGAAGAGGCACTCCGTTTGGCTGCACAGAAACTACCAGTGAAAACCAAAACGGTTACCCGCCCTGATTACGAAGGGTAGTTATCATAATAATCAGTCTGGAGCTCGTGTAATTTATTACGGAGCTGCGAAAATTTTAAAATAAGGACAATGGCAACCAAAAAGTATTTGGAACTGCAAGAGTTCTCTGACACGGACCTTCAGGCTGAACTGGAGGGAACCGAAAGCAGATATCAGAAGATGAAGTTTGACCATGCTATTACTGGCTTGGACAATCCTCTAGTGTTGCGAGAAGTTCGCCGGGACATTGCTCGCTTAAACACAGAAGTTCGCCGCCGTCAATTGGCTGCTGCTTCAGAAGAAGAACTCGCTAATCGTAGTAAAATCAGAGCTCGTCGTAGACGTAGCTAGTAATTCAGCTAATAATGGAAGAACGTAATCTTCGTAAACAGCTAATCGGTATTGTTACCAGTGATAAGATGGAGAAATCTATTTCTGTTTCAGTGGAACGCCGTATTCAGCACCCCATCTATGGTAAGTTCGTTAAGAAGTCTAACAAGTTTATGGCTCACGACGAAAAGAACGAATGTAATATTGGGGATAAAGTGCGCATCATGGAGACGCGCCCAACGAGTGCTCGCAAACGCTGGCGCTTAGTTGAAATCTTGGAAAGAGCCAAGTAAAAGAAAGAGCAGGATAAAGAGGCCTAGGGCCCATTCTGTTATTCATTGAAATTAACTAGAGTTATCAACGCGATAATCGACGTTGCGCTAGCTCTGCAAATATTTTGCCGTCATGATCCAGCAAGAATCCCGGCTCCGAGTAGCCGACAATAGTGGCGCCAAAGAGGTGCTATGTATCCGCGTTTTAGGCGGATCAAAGCGTCGTTACGCTTCTGTTGGCGATATGATTGTGGTATCTGTCAAAGAGGCAGCTCCTGGAGGTATTAAGAAAGGAGCTATTTCTAGGGCCGTAGTGGTTCGTACCAAGAAGGAGATCCGTCGTCGCGACGGTAGCTACATTCGCTTTGATGACAATGCAGTTGTGCTGCTAAGTGCTAGCGAAGAACCTCGCGGCACTCGTATTTTCGGCCCTGTTGCCCGTGAGCTTCGTGAGCGTGATTACATGCGTATCGTTTCTCTGGCACCAGAGGTATTATAAATCATTCACGGCCCGAATACTTGAACCATGAAGAAAGTAAATCAGAAACGCTTTGCTCCCAAGCTGAAGATCAAAAAGGGGGATAAAGTTGTTGTTATCGCGGGTGCCTACAAGGATCGTAGCAAGGTTGTAGAAGTACTGGAAGTAATTCCTGACGAAAACCGTGCGATCGTTGAAGAGGTGAATATTCGTAAGAAGCACCAGAAGCCTACACAGGACAATCCTGGTGGCATCATCGATAAAGCAGCTCCTATCAATCTGTCTAACTTAATGTTAGTAGATGCTAGTGGAGAGCCTACCCGCGTTGGCCGTAAGGCTGATAGTGATGGCAAAATGAAACGTTATTCCAAAAAATCCGGGGAAATCTTAGACTAATGAGTTACACACCGCGATTAAGAAAAAAGTATTACGAAGAAGTAATACCTGCTCTGCAAGAGCAATTCCAATATAGCAGCGTGATGGAAGTTCCTCGTCTGTTGAAGATTTGTATCAACCAAGGTGTTGGACAAGGTACTCAGGACAAGAAGCTGGTCGACAATGCTGTAGAAGAAATCACTTTGATCACCGGCCAAAAAGCCGTGAAGACCAAAGCGAAGAAATCTGTCTCTAACTTTAAGTTGCGCGAAGATATGCACATTGGTGCGCGTGTAACTTTACGGCAGAAGCAGATGTTCGAATTCCTCGACCGTCTGGTATCAGTGGCTCTGCCACGGGTACGTGACTTCCGCGGAATTAACGACAAGAGCTTTGACGGCCGTGGTAACTATACCATGGGTATCAAAGAACAGATTGTTTTCCCTGAAATCGATCTGGATAAGGTAAGCAATATCACGGGAATGGATATCACTTTCGTGACAAGTGCAAAAACCGATGCTGAAGCTCTAGCGCTACTAAAAGCACTGGGTCTTCCTTTCAAGAATCAGAATAACTAGAAATAATGGCTAGAAAATCACTCATCGCCCGAGAGAACAAACGTCAACGTATGGTTGAACGTTACGCCGATCTACGAGCTAAGCTGAAGGAGGAAGGTCGTTGGGAGGAATTGGATAAATTACCTCGCAACTCTAACGCTATCCGTCTTCACAATCGTTGTCGCTTGACAGGTCGCCCTAAAGGATACATGCGTAAATTTGGCCTTTGCCGGGTGAAATTCCGTGAATTGGCACTCCATGGTAAGATCCCTGGAATAACCAAAGCTAGCTGGTAAGCAAAGCGCTTATTAGCAATCTTGATGGTAAAAGGTAAATAGACGTTTACCATCCTATTAAGTCCGGGTATATTTTCTCGGCAGTACATTGGTGCAAATGCTTAGGCACCGCTTGTATGTTATCTATTAACAGGGGTTCAGGTTCCTGCATTTGGAAAACCGAACCACGAAATTGGCACGTCATGGCAGTTACAGATCCTGTAGCCGACTATTTGACCCGGATTCGTAATGCTCAAATCGCTGGGCACCGGGTAGTCAGTATTCCAGCTTCTAATCTAAAGAAGCGCATAACCGAGATCCTCTACGATCAGGGTTACATTCTTAAGTACAAGTTTGACGAGGAAGATAAAAAAGGTACGCAAACTAGCATCAAAATCGCACTTAAGTACGATAAAGCTACTCGTCTACCAGTTATCCGTGAACTCAAGCGTATCAGTAAACCTGGTTTGCGTAAGTACGTAGGTAGTGATAATCTCCCTCGTGTAATCAACGGTTTAGGTATAGCAATCATTTCTACTTCTAAAGGTGTGATGACCGACAAGCAAGCTCGGCAGAACGGTGTAGGAGGGGAAGTGTTATGTTTTGTTTCCTAACCACTTCTATTTAAGAACTCTAAAAGCAGAGCCATGTCAAGAATAGGTAAAGCTCCCATAGATATACCTCAGGGTGTCACCATCGACGTAAGCAAGAGCAACTTGGTTACCGTTAAAGGTCCCAAAGGAGAATTAACTCAGCAGATTGATGCTGATCTTACAGTTGGCATCGAAGACGGTGTTTTGACTGTAGGCCGCCCCACTGATTCCAAGCGTCACCGCTCCGTTCACGGTTTATACCGCTCGTTGATCAATAATATGATTATTGGTGTAACACAAGGCTATACCTTGGAAATGGAAGTCATTGGTGTTGGTTATCGTGCCGAAACCAAAGGTCAGATGCTGATTCTTACGGTAGGTTATTCTCACCCCATTTATTTCATGATTCCTGATGAAGTTACTGTAACAGCAATTTCTGAGAAAGGTAAAGCGCCTGTTGTGAAACTGGAATCAACGGATAAGCAATTGGTAGGGCAAATCGCGGCTAAAGTCCGTGCCTTCCGTAAGCCAGAACCTTACAAAGGAAAAGGTATTCGCTTCAAGGGTGAAGAAATCCGTCGCAAAGCAGGTAAGACTGCTAGTAAATAAACCGTTAATTAGCCGTTGGTTGAGTATTACTACTTCGGCGAAAAGTGGGCCTTGGGAAGAACAGTTAATAGCAGCTGTTGATTCACTAAGGCTAATAAAAATAAGCAGCGATGCAATTAACAAAGGCAAAACGCAGAAAGCGCATTCACATGCGCATTCGCAAAACAACTCGGGGTACAGCTCAGCGTCCGCGCTTGAATATATTCCGTTCGAATCGTTATATTTACGCTCAGCTCATCGATGATGTTCAAGGGCATACGTTAGCACAAGCAAGTTCTTTCGAACCTGCAGTTGCTAATGCTGGAAATAAATCAGAACAATCTGCTGCTACCGGTAAGCTGTTAGCAGAGCGCGCTAAGGCTGCGGGTGTTGAAACCGTAGTATTTGACCGGGCAGGATATTTATATCATGGCCGCGTGAAAGCGTTGGCGGATGGCGCCCGTGAGGGAGGCTTACTATTTTAATCATTAAGAAGCTTTTTGGTAATGGCAAAGAAAAATTCTAACCGGGTAAAACCGGCCGAAACAGAACTGAAAGAAAAGCTCGTTAACCTTAACCGGGTAGCCAAAGTGACCAAAGGTGGTAGAACCTTTAGCTTTGCGGCGGTAGCAGTTGTTGGTGATGGCAAAGGTACAGTAGGTCATGGTCTAGGTAAGGCTCGTGATGTATCTCAGGCGATCAGCAAAGCGGTTGATGATGCTAAGAAGAACCTTATTAAAGTACCGATCCACAATGGTACTATCCCTCATGCACAGAAAGGGAAGTATGGTGCTGGTAAGGTATTGATTAAGCCCGCTTCTGATGGTACGGGAGTAATTGCAGGTGGCGCGATGCGTGCTGTACTGGAAATTGCTGGCGTACACAACGTACTGGCTAAATCTCAAGGGTCTTCTAACCCGCACAACGTGGTGAAAGCCACAATTGATGCTCTGCAGAAATTGCGTAGCCCTATGGCTATTGCTAAGCAGCGCGGCATCTCAATGGAAAAGCTTTTTGAAGGATAGGCTGCAAAGCCTGTAAAAAACCGTCGGCCATGGCTAAGGTAAAAATAACACAGGTTAAGAGCCTGATCGACCGTTCTCAGCGTCAAAAGGATACTGTAAAGGCGTTGGGTCTGAAAAAGATGAACGACACGGTCACTAAGGAGGTAACTCCTCAAATTCAGGGAATGATCAATAAGGTCGCTCACCTGGTAACAGTGGAAGAAGCTTAAGGTTACTTTGTAACATAAGCAATTAACGAAGCTATTAAATCGCATAATATAATGGAACTCCATAGTCTCAAACCAGCGTCTGGTGCTGTAAAAAGCCGCAAACGTATTGCCCGTGGTCAGGGGTCTGGCCGAGGAGGTACGTCTACTCGTGGTCATAAAGGTGCTAAGTCACGCTCTGGTTACAAAAGTAAGCGTGGTTTTGAAGGTGGTCAAATGCCACTTCAGATGCGTTTGCCTAAGCGCGGATTTAAGAGTCCTAACCGCGTAGAATACGTAGCTCTTAATCTTGGTCGCCTTCAGGAGATCAGTGAGAAGCACAGTGTTGATACCATCGATATGGATACACTGATGAAGCTGGGTATTGTTCGCAAGACGGATTTGATTAAGATTTTGGGTACTGGCGAATTGAACGCCAAGCTGAATGTAACGGCCCATGCTAGCTCGGAAACTGCAAAAGCAGGTATCGAAGCGCAGGGTGGTTCTCTCACTATCCTCTAAAAAAGACCACGATGAAAAGGTTTATCGATACGCTCAAAAATATTTGGAAGATTAAGGAGTTGCGCAATCGCATCCTTTTCACGCTTGGTTTACTATGGGTATTCCGGCTAGGATCTTTCATTGTCTTACCTGGTGCTGATCCTTCTGTGCTACAAGCACAGATGGGCGGTGGTGGCGATAACTCGCTACTGGGCTTGATTAATGTTTTCTCTGGTGGAGCCTTTAGCAATGCTTCTATCTTTGCCTTGGGCATTATGCCTTATATCACAGCGAGTATCATTATTCAGCTTTTAGGGTTTGCAGTTCCTTATTTTCAGCGCTTGCAGCAGAAAGAAGGAGAGTCTG
Organism: Lewinella sp.; assembly: GCF_050633125.1. Lineage (NCBI taxonomy): Bacteria > Pseudomonadati > Bacteroidota > Saprospiria > Saprospirales > Lewinellaceae > Lewinella > Lewinella sp. The sequence continues at coordinate 4,546 of NZ_JBOEFX010000016.1, read as the reverse complement.
GCCGGAAGAAGCTGAACCAAATTACACGCTTGCTTACAGTAGCTATTACTTTGGTACAGGGCGGTGCTTACCTAACTTACGTTAAGTCCTTGGGAGCCGTTGATAATTCTGTGCCTGAAAGTATTTTCTGGTTGTCTGGTATTATCATCCTTTCAACTGGTACTGTTTTTGCAATGTGGTTGGGTGAACGGATTACAGATCGTGGTATTGGTAACGGGGTGTCTCTTTTGATCACTGTCGGTATCATTGCTACTTTACCTACTGCCTTTGTATTTGAATTGCAGGGCCGTTTGCAAGCTGGTGGCTTCCTTGTTTTTGTACTGGAAATCGCAGCATTGTTCCTCGTTTGTATGGCAACAGTAATGATTGTTACAGGGGTTCGTAAGATTCCCGTACAATTTGCTAAACGGATGGTTGGCCGTGGTACAGGTAATATTCCTGTAGCAGGAGCACGTGATTACATTCCTCTAAAGGTGAATGCCGCAGGAGTTATGCCGATCATCTTTGCGCAGGCGTTAATGTTCCTTCCTGGCCTCGCTGCGCAGACTGCTGGTGCAGATGCGGAAACGAGCTGGTTGGTACAAAAACTAAATGATTTTACTTCGGCACCTTATAATGCCATCTACTTCGTATTGGTTGTAGCCTTTACGTATGTTTATACAGCCTTAATCGTTAATCCCTCTAACTACGCAGATTACCTGAAGCGCCAAAATGCGTTTATTCCTGGTATTAAGCCAGGTAAACCTACCGAAGAGTTTATTGACTCTGTAACTACCCGCATTACGCTTCCTGGATCTGTATTCTTAGGTTTGATTGCGATCATGCCTGCTTTTGCTGCTGCCTTTGGTATCAATAATTTGTTTGCTGCCTTCTTTGGGGGTACTTCTTTATTGATTCTTGTAGGAGTTGTTCTGGATACGCTACAGCAAATTGAAAGCCACTTGTTGATGCGCCGTTACGATGGTCTGGTTAAAGAAGGTCGGGTATCTGGCCGGAGCAGTAGTCGGATGCAGGGTATTGGTGCAAATATGTAAGTAATACGATTTTAATTATCGTAGCACTAAACAGGATAAGCTAAGCAATATGGCGAGGAAAGGACGCAAAATGATTTATAAGACAGCAGACGAAATCGAGTTAATTCGCGAGAATTGTATGCTGGTTTGTAAAACACTGGCATACGTTGGTAGTATGCTGCGCCCTGGAATGACTGGTGAAGAAATCGATACAAAAGCAGAAGCTTTTATTCGTGATCATGGTGCACTACCGGGCTTTAAAGGTCTTTATGGTTGCCCATCTACCTTGCTAGTTTCTCGAAACGAAGCGGTAGTTCATGGCTTACCGTCGAAAGAACAGGTGTTTCAGGATGGAGATATCCTCTCTATTGATTGTGGAACTTATATGAATGAGTTTTACGGAGATGCTGCTTATACTTTTTGTGTAGGTGAAGTAAACGAAGAAACACTGCAATTGTGTCGAGTGACAAACGAGTCGCTTTATATTGGCATAGAGAATGCAGTAATTGGTAAAAGAGTGGGGGATATCAGTCATGCTATTCAGCACTATACCGAAAAGGAGCATAACTATTCAGTCGTACGAGAACTTGTGGGCCACGGCTTAGGTAAATCCATGCATGAGGCACCTGATGTACCTAATTATGGGCGTCGGGGACAGGGACCTGTACTGAAGGAAGGACTGGTTATCGCAATTGAGCCAATGGTCAATATGGGACGCCGTGAAGTACGGACTCTAAGTGACGAATGGACGATTGTAACGAAGGATAAGAAACCGGCAGCTCATTATGAGCATACCATCGCGGTGACCAAAAATGGTCCTGATATTTTGAGTAATCACGAAATTATCATTGAGGCGATCCAAAAGAATCCTAATGTGATTCCAATCGTTCGCGAAATGAGTGTGAATTAAGCTTGAATTTGGTGAGTGTTTTTTATCAACAAACAGCTCCTTTATAAAAAAATGAGCTCGGGTGTGGAGAATTTATCAATTAATTGTATCTTTGCACTCCGAAAATCGGAATATGAGTAAAAAGAATCTAATAAAACAGGACGGTACTATTCTTGAGGCTTTGTCCAATGCGATGTTTCGTGTGAAGTTGGAAAATGGTCACGAAATTACCGCAACGATCTCTGGTAAAATGCGGATGAATTACATCCGAATTCTTCCTGGTGACCGTGTGGCAGTGGAAATGTCTCCTTATGACTTAACACGTGGGCGCATTACCTACCGCTACAAGTAATTGATACTTAATTGTTTCAGATTCGTAAAATACGCAAACCATGAAAGTAAGACCCTCCGTTAAGAAGCGTTCTTCCGACTGCATAGTGGTGAGAAGAAAAGGAAAGGTTTACATCGTTAACAAGAAGAATCCCAAGTTCAAGCAACGTCAGGGATAAAAAAAACTAGACGGAAGTACTGCTTCCCTCTCTAAATACAGACAGACAATGGCACGAATTGCTGGTGTTGATTTACCAAGAAACAAGCGCGGTGTAATAGGTTTAACCTATATCTACGGCATCGGTCCTTCATTGGCCCAGGAAATTCTGGCCAAGATCGGAGTTAGTGAGCACACGAAGGTTCAGGATTGGACGGATGATAATATCAAGGAGATCGCGACGATGCTCCAGACTGATTATCAAGTAGAAGGTGAATTGCGTACGGAAGTCCAAACCAACATCAAGCGATTGATGGATATCGGTTGTTACCGCGGACTACGTCATCGTAAAGGATTACCTCTCCGGGGCCAACGTACCCAAACTAACGCACGTACTCGTAAGGGTAAGCGTAAGACTGTCGCAAATAAAAAGAAAGCAACCAAGTAATTTTTTTGATCCATGGCTAAAGCAAATACCAAAAAAACAGCTAAGAAGAGAAAGGTACGGGTCGAACCGGAAGGTAAGGTCTTCATCCAGGCTTCTTTCAATAATATCATCATTTCTATTACAAATAAGAAAGGTGATGTGATTTCCTGGTCTTCTGCCGGAAAATCTGGATTCCGTGGTTCTAAAAAGAATACACCGTATGCTGCACAGGTGTCAGCGAGCGAAGCTGCACGTACTGCTTATGATGCAGGCCTGCGCACGGTAGAGGTTTTCGTTAAGGGACCAGGTTCTGGTCGTGAAGCGGCGATCCGTGCCATCGATGGTGTAGGAATCAAAGTGTCTCGTATCAAAGACGTAACACCTGTTCCACACAACGGTTGTCGTCCACCTAAGCGTCGTCGGGTATAATTCCCCTACGAACCTTAATTAATTTTTCAGCGAAAATTATCCTTCCGAAATGGCAAGATATACTGGCCCCAAAACAAAGAAAGCTCGCGCATTTGGCGAAGCTATCTATGGCTACGATAAAAGTTTTGAGCGTAAGAAGTATCGCCCAGGACAGCACGGCAACAGCCGTCGCCGTCGTCAGCAATCAGATTATGCCCTCCAGCTTATGGAAAAGCAGAAAGCTAAGTACACTTACGGTGTATTAGAGCGTCAGTTCCGTAACCTGTTTGAAAGTGCGGCTGCGAAAAGTGGTGTTACCGGTACGGTACTACTACAATTCCTTGAAGCTCGTCTTGATAACGTTGTGTTCCGTTTAGGTCTTGCACCTACTCGCCGCGCTGCGCGTCAGTTGGTAACCCATAAGCACATTGTGTTGAATGGTCGTATCAATAACGTTCCTTCTGCACAATTACGTCCTGGTGATGTTGTTGGTGTAAAAGGGAAATCTCAAGGTTTGCAAGTCGTTCGCGATAGCATGGGAACCAAGGGAGACGCTCGCCGCTTCGGTTGGTTGGAATTCAACCACGATAAATTGGAAGGCCGCTTCATGGATTACCCTGAGCGTGATGCCATTCCTGAGAAAATTAACGAACAGCTTATCGTAGAATTATATTCTAAGTAAGCTTAATGATAAAGGAAAGAACGACATCTCGGCCGATTGTCGTTCTTTCCTGTTACTATGTTTACGGAATCACGGTTTGAACCGGGTTCCGCATTCTGATGTTAAGAGAATAGCTATTCATTCCCCACCAAAGATTATACACAAGCGTATGAGCATCTTGAATTTTCAGAAGCCCGACAAAATCGTAATGGAAAAAGCCAATGATTTTGAGGGACTTTTTGAGTTCAAACCACTCGAACCGGGCTTCGGTCAAACTGTCGGCAATTCACTGCGCCGCGTACTCCTTTCTTCTCTGGAAGGTTTCGCTATTAGCGCTATCCGTATTGCGGGTGTTGAACACGAATTTGGTACGATTCGCGGGGTAGTAGAGGATGTTGTTGAAATCATCCTTAACCTGAAACAGGTTCGTATTAAGCAAATGATTGCTGACGAAGACGTTCAGGAAGAAAAAGTATACCTCACGATCAGCGGTAAAGAAGAATTCCGGGCTGGTGACATTGAAGAGCACACCAATGTGTTCAAAGTCATGAACCCCGATCTGTTGATTTGGACGATGGAACCTTTCGTTAACCTGGAAGTTGAACTTACCGTGTCGAAAGGTCGTGGCTGCGTCCCTGCTGAGGAAAATCGGCCTAAGGAC